>JALXCG010000094.1 GCA_026991065.1 Gemmatimonadota bacterium
CAGGCAACCAGCGCGTTGCGGATGATCCGCCGCTCCTCCTCGGCAAAGGGGCGCACCGGGTGCCATGCGGGAGCAGCGGCTTCCCCCTCCCGCGGGGAACCTGCCGCCGGCGCCGGTGCCTGCATCAGCCCCGCGCCCGCCACCGAACCCACCATCCCCTCGCCCCCTTCCAGGGCGCAAACTACGTCATCGGTGAGCGAGCCCAGCGAGATTCTGTCGCCATCCTCCAGGATCACCGCCCGCTCCAGCACATTCTCCAACTCCCGCACATTGCCGGGCCAGGTGTAGCTGCGCAGGGCACTCTCGGCGCGCGCGGTAAAACCAACTATCTGCTTGCGGTAGCGCTCGCGGAAACGCCGCAGGCAGGCTTCGGCAAGCAGAAAAAGATCCTCCCCGCGGGTGCGCAGCGGCGGCATCTCCACCGGAAAAACCGCCAGGCGATAGTAGAGATCCTCGCGGAAACCGCCACCACCGATCTCCGCTTTGAGGTCACGGTTGGTGGCGGCGATCACCCGCACATCCACCGGCCGCTCGGCCCCGCCGCCGACCCGCTGCACCACGCGCTCCTGCAGCACCCGCAACAGGCGCGACTGCAGGTCGATGCGCAGTTCGCCCACCTCATCAAGAAAGATGGTGCCGCCATGCGCTTCTTCGAACCGACCGCGACGGGTCGCATGAGCGCCGGTAAAGGCGCCCCGCTCATGGCCGAAGAGTTCCGACTCGATCAGCGTATCGGGGATGGCGCCGCAGTTGACAGCGACAAACGGGCCCCCGCAGCGCTCGCTCTCGGCATGCACGGCGCGCGCGGCAACCTCTTTACCGGTGCCGCTTTCGCCGGCGAGCAGCAGGGTAACATCGCCGCCGGCCGCCTTGCGCAACAGGTTGACCATGCGCCGCATCGGCGGTGAATCACCGATGATGGTGGCAAAGCCGCTCTGCCGCCGCACTTGCGCGGTGAGTTGCCGGAGCCGGGCGCGCAACTGTCCCGCTTCGCAGGCGTGACGCAAAGCGGTGGTCAGTCGGGTGCGATCGAAGGGCTTGTGCACATAGTCACTGGCGCCGGCCTGCATGCACTCCACCACCGCCTCGACCGAGCCCTCCTGGGTAAGAACAATCACCGGCAGATCGGGGTGCAGTTGATGAAACTGTCGCAACAATTCCCGCCCGGAGACGTCCGGCAGACCGAGATCGAGGACCACACAGGAGAGCCCCATCCCATCGGCGCCCAGCGCGGCGCGGGCGGCGGCGCCGTCGGCCGCTTCCAGAGCCACGGCGTCCAGCGACTGCACCGCGTCGCGCACCAGGCGGCGAATCAGGGGATCGTCGTCGACGATCAGAACCTGCGACTTCACGGCCGGACTCCGTCGCCGGACCGGCCCGGAACGCCCGCGACGCCCGCCACGCCATCGGCCAGAACCCCGCGCAGAAATGCCACCAGTTCGGCGGTGATCTCCGGATTGGTGCCGAAAAGCTTGGTGCCATGTGCACCGGGAGTGAAGAGGCGAGTGCGCCAGGAGACCCCGGCTTCCGCGGCCTGCCGCCGCGCGGCGCTGTTCCACTCCCGCTCCCGCTCCGGATAGGCCGCCCAGATCGGCACGCCGGTCAGCCGCGGCAAAAGTGACGACAATGAATGCTGGTTCTCGCTGTAGGGCCCGGCACTCAAGAGCACGATTGCCGCCGGCGGCCGCAACTCCGCACCGGTCCGGGCAGCACCGCCGGCCGCCGACCGGGCGGCCATCCAGGCGTAGTCAAAGGCGCTGGTGGTGCCGTTGGAGGCGCCGATCAACACCACCGCCCCGGGCGCCACGCGACAGGGAGCCTGCCGCACCAGATAGTCGCGCCCCGCTTTGACGTCGAGCCAACCGTCGGGGCCTTTATAGGCAGCCTCGGCCACCCCTTCGGAGCCGGGCGCGCCGCGGCGATTGACATTGACCACGCTGAACCCGGCGCCCACCAGAGCCTGAATAAACTCCGGCGGATAGGACTTGTAGTTGAAGTGCGGGGGAATCATGTGCAGCAGAACCACCCCGGGCCCGCCAACCCGACCGCTGCCGTAGTAATCGGCGGCGAGCTTCAATCCATCGTCGGTTCGCAGTGTAAGTGCATGCGGGACAAGATCGCGAGCACACCCAGCGGGCGCTGAAGCCGCTTGCGTCGGCGGGCTCGGCGCAACCTGAGCCGCGGCCGGCGAAACGGCTGCCGCCGCCCAACACACGGCGAAAACCAACACGGAGATGCCGGAAGGGATCATGCGCGCGAGGCGCCGAGTTGTTTGCTGCATGGCAAACTCCAGGCGGGAAGAGGAGGGTAGAACCGAAGCGCCGGGCAGGCGGGTCGCGTCGGGCGCAACCGCGCTATATTGCCACAGAAGCACCTGAAGGGGGGAATCTTCGCACTCAATCCCCGACCCGCGGCCCGCGCGTGCCCATTGCGTGCCCCTCTCCCTCTTCTCCTTGTTTAATGCACCGCCTTCGCCCCTGCCGGTGC
>JALXCG010000095.1 GCA_026991065.1 Gemmatimonadota bacterium
GCGCACTCCTTTGTGGAGTACGATCGACCAACAGGGCCAATCAGAAAAGACCTCGTCCGCGAAAAAGATCCCGATCCTTTGCAGCGAGACTGAACAATGGGTCGCGGGAAACGCCGGATCCGGGCACGCTCCACGGAACGAGGTCGATCACTCTATGAGTCGTCCTTGCGACTGAGATCGAAGCGGCGAATTCTCTCCTTCAGTGTATTGCGGGCAATCCCCAACACATGTGATGCTCGACGTATATTCCCCTTTTGCTCCCGCAGAACAAGTTCGAAGAGTTGCCGCTCCGTCTCATCAATGACTCGGCGGTACACGTCGTTGTCAATACCAGACACAAAAGACTCAATGGCTTCGCGCATATCTCTCAGCGCCTCCTCGTCTTCGACCAGGCATCCGCAATCGATGCTTCCGCTCCATTGGGGCAAGTGTTCACTTTCCAGGACCTCACCATGACACGCCAGCATGCTGCGGCAGAGAACGTTGTTCAGTTCCCGCACATTGCCGGGCCATGAGCGTGCCGCCAGTCGATTCAGGGCAGCGCCACGAATCGCCTTTACACTGCGTCCGATCTCTCGATTCAGGCGATGGACCGCGTCTCCGATCAGAAGGATCAGATCTTCGCCACGAACGCGAAGTGGCGGCAAGCGCACCTCCACCGCGGCCAGCCGATAGAGCAGGTCCGCACGAAAGCGCTTTCTCCGCACCAGCGCGGCCAAGTCGGCGTTGGTTGCCGCGACAATGCGGACATCAACCCTGCGCGTCCTGCTCTCACCCAAACGCTCGAACTCCTTGGCTTCGATTGCCCGCAGCAACTTGCCCTGGACCGCTGGTTCAGCGGAGTCAATCTCATCCAGGAAGAGCGTACCTCCCGCCGCCGCTTCGAAACGCCCCGCGCGATCGTGAATCGCCCCTGTAAAAGCTCCACGCTGATGCCCAAAGAGTTCCGATTCAAGCAATGCGGCCGGCAACGCCGCACAGTTGACCCTGACCAGCGGGCCACTCTCACGCGAGGACCGCTCATGCAGCGCGCGCGCAACCAACTCTTTCCCGGTCCCACTTTCGCCCTGAATCAACACCGAGACGCTGGTGGGGGCGACCTGGTCTATGCGCTCAAACACCTGACGCATCGGTGCACTTTCGCCGATAAGAAGACCAGCAAAGCGTGTGGGGGAAACGGACAGAGGGATCGCTGCGTTGCCATCGAACTGAAACACCTCCCGGCGGATTCGGTGCGCCAAGTCCACCATGGCCGCCCTTGACGGGCGCGAACTCAATGAGACTTTCAGGAGTGGCAAGTCGGGGCGAGTCTGCTCCAGGGCCATGCGAACTCCTTCGTCGGCTGAGTCATCGGCGCGGTGCGCGACGACCACTGCTTTAATCTTGTGTGCAAGCGCACGTCCCAGATGACTTATGGATGTTTCGATGAGGACCGGTACACCCGCGGATTCGAGTTCGGCAGCTATTCCCAACGCCTGCCCATCGGAGAGATCGACCAGCAGAATACGAGCATCGTCACGCAAAACGAAGCCCTCCCCCGGCACAGTGGTGCGATCGCCAGGGAAGCACGACGAGTGACTCCCGGCCGGGTCACGCGAATTCGAGCCGATTGCAGAGCAGTAAGCTTTGCGGCCTGAGGCACAGCGGATCTGCTTCCCGGATTGCAAAGTCTACCGATCGACCAAAAACGAGCCGAAAACAGGGTGTGACCAGGAACTTCATTCTCCCGTGTTCCCTCAGGAACGCGGTGTTCTGGCGATGGCTTCACATAGCCGACACTTAGGTTCTTAGTCTGTCGAGCCGTGATGCTGCCCGGGAGTTATGCAAGGCCCGTACCCAACTCGCCGACGACGCCCTGACACCGGTAAATCCTTATACAGCACCATCTGCACCGCACTTCCGCGTACCGAGAGAAGAATGGATCGAAGCCTCGGACAAACCTCAGGCGCCCAAGTTGCGTCACTTGTGCGCGCTCGACGCGCGCCACGGCGTTCACCCCAAGATGACGCGTTGATCCCCGGCCACGACCTTGCCGATCACGCTCCCTCCAATGCCCTGCGCCTGAGCATCCTCAAGAATGGCCGGAGCTGCGCCCGCTTCGCAGAATGCGACCATCCCAATCCCCATATTGAAGGTCCGGTACATCTCGACTTCGGCGACATCGCCCCACTCACCCAGGAGTTGGAAGATCTCTGGAAGATGCCAAGAATCACGGTCTATTACGCATCCAAGCCCAGCGGGCAGAACGCGCGGGATGTTATCCAGCATGCCCCCCCCGGTAATATGTGCAAGACCATGAATCCGCCCGGCCTCAATGCTCGGGCGGAGCGCCGGAGCGTAGGAGCGATGAACCGCCAACAGAGCATCCGCAACCGTCATCTGCCCGCCAGGCAGCAGAGAGTCAACCCGGTAACCCTTGAGGTCGAAAAGAATTCGGCGAGCCAAGGAGTAACCGTTGGTATGCAGTCCGGTCGAGTACAGACCG
>JALXCG010000096.1 GCA_026991065.1 Gemmatimonadota bacterium
TGGACTGGGCGGCGATGATGCCTACAGCCATGCCCTCTTCGACAAGCCGGCCCGTGGAAAGATCATTGCCATAGCACCGGGCACAGACACCCAGCGGGCTTTCGCATGTCAGCGGGCTGCGGACGCGGATGCTCTCCAGGCCGAGGTCTTCGATCCGCCGGGCCATCTCCGCGGTGATGACCTGGTTCTCCTTGACGATTATCTCATCCAGAACCGGGTTGGCGATGGTTTCTCGCGAGACCCGGCCGACTATCATCTCCCTCAGCGGGACATCGACCTGCTCGCCCTTGTAGATGGCTGACTTGCCCACGCCGCGAAGCGTGCCGCAGTCCAGCTCGTTGATGATGACATTCTGGGCCACATCAGCCAGCTTACGGGTGAGATAACCCGAGTCAGCCGTCTTGAGGGCGGTATCGGCCAGGCCCTTGCGGGCACCGTGCGTGGAGCTGAAGTATTCCAGCACGGTCAGCCCCTCGCGGAAGTTGGCCTTGATGGGCGTCTCGATAATCTCACCGGAGGGCTTGGACATCAGGCCTCGCATGCCGGCCAGCTGACGAATCTGGTCTATCTTGCCGCGAGCTCCGGAGTCGGTCATCAGGAACACCGGGTTGAGATAATCCGGATCGTCGTCTCGTTTGTCTTCCTTCAGAGCCTGCACCAGCGCAGCTGTAACTTCCTCGCGGGCGTGAATCCAGACATCGACGATCTGGTTGTACCGTTCCATCTCGGTAATCGCGTCGGCCCGGTAATCCTTCTCGATGCGGTCGACCTGCTTCTGGGCCGCTTCGAGGATTTTCGATTTCGAATCCGGTATCCGCGCGTCGGTTATGCCGAAGCTCAGCCCGGCCAGGGTCGAATAGCGGAACCCCAGTGCCTTGATGCTGTCCAGCAGCTCCAGCGTCGCAGCCCGGCCCAGCTCGGCGTAGCAGTCGCTGATGACCCGCCCGGCGCCCTTCTGGCTGAGCGGATAATTGTAATAGGCCAGGCCCTCCGGGAGGATGTCGTTGAAGATGAGCCTCCCCACGCTGGTAACCACCTTCGAGCCTTCACGCTCGTATCGGCGGTCTTCCTTGACGACCCGCTCGATATCGCCCAGCCCCACCCGCACCCGCCGAAGCCGCTTCCTGAAGAACGCCCCCCCATCCTGCACCCCCACCCGCCCCTCCCGGATGCAGTTGCGCGCGCAGCGGTGCCTGCCGCGTTGCCCCGAAATCTCTTCCTGGCCGAGGCCGGCGGCAGCCGGCGGCGATTGCCCTTGGCTCATCCGGCGCGTCATCCGGCGCTGTGCGGAGCCACCGTGGGCCGCGCTGGCCGGAGGCGGCGCGCGCCACGCGGCTATCTGCCGCGGCGCGGAGTGCTCGGGAGCGGGCGCAGGCGGCCCTCAGGAGCCGAGCGCGCCGGTGGCCTGCAAACGCCGTTTCGGCCACGACCGAGGTGCAGAAACGGCAGCTTGCTCCATTGCCATCAGCGATCGGTTTCGGGGGTGGCAAGGGCGGTGCGCCTACAAAAAGACGCCAGCGGAAAGCGGCCGCCGCGACCTGGGCCTATCTCCGGCGCGCGGCCAGAACCTGGTCATACACGGCGTGCAGATCGCGAATCATCCGCTCCGGGGTGAAACGCTCCCAGGCATCGGCGTGGGCGCGCTCGCCGAACTGGTGACGCAGGGCGTCGTCGCGGAGCAGGCGGGTGATCCGTTCCGCCAGGGCGGGAACATCGCGCGGCTCCACCAGGAAACCGGTCTCGCCGTCGCGCACCGCCAGCACTGTGCCCTCGACGCGGGTTGCAACCACCGGGCGGTGGGCGAAGAGGGCTTCGAGAACGATCAGCGGCAAGCCCTCGCCGAAGATGCTCGGCAGACAGAGCAGGTCGAGCGTGGCGAGCAGATCCGGCACGTCGTTGCGGTAGCCGGTGAAATGAACGTGATCGGCGATGCCGAGGCGGTGGGCTTGCGCTTTGAGCGTGTCGATATAGCCGGGCTCCGCTTCACTGCCGACCACCAGGCAGTGCGCTTCCGGCACCTCGCGGAGCACCCGGGCGGTGGCCGCGATCAGATCCTCAACCCCTTTGCGGGCGCGGAGAACCGCGATGCAGCCGAAGGTGGGGGCGGCCGGCGGCAGCCCCAGTTCGGAGCGCAGGTCGCGGGGCGCGGCGGGCGGATCGGTGACCGCGGGAGGCTCGACGCCGTTGGGGATCACGGTCGTGGTGAGGCGGGGCGGGTAGTCGCGCTTGAGGGTCGGCGAGACGAACACAAAATGGTCGGTGAGGCGCTCGGTGAGGCGGTCATAGCGCCAGTTGATCCAGTTCTTGACGCGGTTGGCGGTCTCTTCGAGGGTGCGGCTGTGGATGTGGGTGACCACCGGCACGCCGGTGAGGCGGCCCGCCAGACGGCCGACGAAATTGGCGCGCACGGTGTGGGTGTGAATCAGGTCGATGGCGTGCCGGCGAACAAAATCGGCCACCCGGCGGGCGAGAGCGAAAT
>JALXCG010000097.1 GCA_026991065.1 Gemmatimonadota bacterium
GTCCAGATCGCGGCGCAAGGCGCGGGCATCGAAGGGGGCGCCGGAACGAGCATCCAGCCGACTTAGCAACTCCTCCTCGGAGAAGAGTTCCGAACCGCTGAAGCGGATTCGACCGAGGTGCCAGCGAGGCCCCGGGACAATCTGCGCCAGCCAGTCCTGGCCGCGCTCTGTCACGCGCACCTGGGCACTGCCGAAACCCTCCGCCAAGCAGGCATCAAGCAGTGCGCCGGCCACATCGCCGGGTGCAGTCGCCGCGGCCGCCGCCGCGCGCAGAGTCGCCGGATCGGGGCCCGGTGCGCTCAGTTCAACCAGCACTTCGGCGGCGGCCGGCCGCAGCCCACGCAGCCCGGCCAACGCCACCAGCAAGCCGATCCCGACCCACCGGCCGGCACGCTTAGAAAAAGGCCGAGACACGAAGACTCCCCCGGTTGCGAATTCCCGACTGGGGCTCGACGGTGCTGGTGAAATCCCCGGAAGCGGTCACGATATCGGTCAGGCGGTAGTCGATCAAGGCGTGGAAACGCCAGGTCGTACCGATTTCGCGTCCGCCACGCGCGCTGATCGGAACTTCGCCGCGAACGGTATCGAGCCACTCCGCGCCGGCATCCAGAACCGCCCGTCCGCGCTCCGGGAGATTCCAGCGCACACCGGGTGTGATTCGGGCACTGCGAAGTTCCGCTTCGATGCCACGCTCCACCTGCAGATCCCGATGCATCTCGCTCTGCAAGAAAGCCTCCAGTCGCGCTCCCGGCGCGCGGGTCCAATCGGTAGTCAGGAAGAGTCCGCGAGACACCCGGTCCACGCCGAGCGCCGCGGAGCGATCGCTTTCATTCTCCCAGCCCCCTTCAATCTCAGTCACATAGAGACGCGCGAACTGAGTGCGCAGGCGCAGTGAGCGACGGCTGGTCGCACGCTTGCGCGGGCTGTTGCCGCCGGGATCATCCAGAGAGCGGGATTCAGCCAGGCGCAAACGCAGATTCCAGGTCTCGGCGGCGGGGCGCAGCAGCAGATCGGCACGCCCATCAACCACGCCGCGCAGAGTCAAGCCGGGCACCTGAAGCAGTGCCGGCCTCAGCAGCGCAAGATCCCAGCGCTCGCCGCTGCGGGATCTCTCTTCAACGCGCAGATTTCCCTCGAAGGCAACAAGCCGGGAGAGCCCGCCGGCCGCCGCGCGGCGCTCGGGGTGGATGCGCAGATCCCACTCGGTGGCCGCCTCAAGCACCCCTTCGCGCTGCCCGGTCCGTTCGGTGACGCGGGCAAAGCTCCCCCCCTCCGGGTCGTAGTAGTAGACACCGCGCTCCGGATCGTAGCTATAGAGCGGCGGCAGAGAATCCCCGACCGCCGGAACGTAGCGTTCAACCGCGAGTTCCTCCTCGCCACCCGAGAAGCGGTAGGCCGAAGTCAGAGCAAACACGCGCTCGCGTCCCAGGTAGGAGGATTCGAGCGCCACCACATCCGACTCCTCGCGGGTTGCGGCGGTGCGGCGCCAGCGGTGGCTGGCATCCGCCTGCAGACTCAATCCGGAGCGGGTCGCAAAGCGCGCGGCGAGCGTGCTGGTGAAGGAGCGGCCGAGAGACTCGCGGCGCCCGGCCGCGCGGCGGTACTCCCAACGCCAGCGCTCACTCGCCTTGATCTCGAGCGCGTCGGTCGGCGCGGCTTCAATGCCGGTCCGCAGATCATCGAAACCGGTGACCACCTGCAGCGAATCGGTGCGCTCCTCCCGCTCGGCCCCAATCCACGGGGAATACCCGGTCGCGTTCCAGCGGCTCTCCCCCTCCCACTCGCGAAATCGGAACATCGGGGCGCCGTCCCGATCGCGCCGAACATCGTTCACCCGCAACCAGCCCGCCGGGCCCGACTCGGGCAATCCGCCATCGATCCGGAACTGCATCCGCCGCATCGCCACCGCGTCGTCGCCGCGATAGCCACCCACACCGGACCAGCGCAGCCAGCGCCGCAGATCGTGCCGCAGTTCCAGATCCAGGCGATCGCGCGCCACCGTTTGCAGCGAGTTATCGCTCCCCCACCCCTCGATGGTCCGCACCTCCAGTTCACGCCCCGGGGGCTGGAAGCCGGATTGCTGCTCCTTCCAGGCAGCCCGCCCCGAGAGCGTGCCCCAATCCCACCGCCCCGGAGTCAGGGCCAGCGGTCGAAGCGTCAGCGAAAGCGCGGCAGCGGCTCGCGGTTCACGTTGGTCGAGCGTGGAGAGAAGGTTGGCGTCGGCGCGTGTCAGCGCCGCTTCCGCCGCCAGCGAGAGGGGTGCCCCCCCCAGGGCGGCGGTCAAGCGAAAGTCGGCAACTTCCAGACGCTCCGGCAGGGGCAGGAGAACCACCGGATCGTAATCCCCCGACCTGGGCCCCACGTAGGTGAAATAGATCGGCCCATCGTAGGGGATCTCCCGGCGGTAGGAACCCGCCCCGCTCCCCACGCGGCTAAACACAACCCGATAATCGCCGGCCCCCGGAGCGTAGGTGTAAGCCAGGCTGCCATCGGCCTGCTCCACGAGAACGTAGTCTCCCTCCCCCGGATCCACCTGGGTGGCGCCGTCCCGCCGCGCCGCCGCCGCGTCGCCCCCGGCCGCCTGCAGAATGCCCCGGTCCAGATCATCGAGACTGCCGAAAAGCGGATCTCCCGGGTCATCTCCTTCGCGAAAAAACAGAACAGACGCGCGCACCCGCTCCTGCTCGCCGGCATAGAGGCGCCCCATGGAGATGGTGCGGCGATACTGGTCCGTCGAGTATTCGTAATCGACGATGATCTCCTGCTCGGAGGTGATCAGGCGCCGCGCGGTGAAGGTTACCTCGCCGGTCTCGTAGTCGATAACGTAGTCGCGATCGGCTCCACGCACCATCGCCACACCATCGATCCACACCCGCTCACTGCCGGCCAGAATCAGGATGTGGGCCTCCCCCTCCCGCTGCAGCAGATAGGGCCCCTGATTGCCCTCCTGGCCGATGATCCGCTGAGTGGCGAAGCGTCCCTTGGTCACCAGCCCGGCCAGATCCACGCCACCTCCCCAGTGCCACATTTCGCCACGGGCGCCACTGGCTTTGCGCTCAAACCGCGCCCATTCCCCCTCATTCTGACGCAGCACCTGATCGCCGAGACGGGCGCGAAAATCGTCGCTTCTGACCTCCACATAGACCTTGTCGATCTCATCCAGCTCGGTTGTGGTGCCCTCCGGTTGAAACGGAACGCTCTGATCGGAGAGCACGCCGTTGACCTCAATTCCTTCACTGATCGTGCCAAAGAGGGTCACCCGCAGCGACTGTTCAACTGCCGGCTCGCCGTCGTGCCCAACCTGAATCCCCACACTCTTGGAGCCGGTGATGAAGAGCGTGGAGGGAATCTCCGGGCTCAGCCGCAGCGCCGGACCGGCCATCATCCCGCCACCGGCCTGCGCCGGCGGCAACGAGTCCGGGTTGACCAGAAAAAGCTCAGCCGGCAGATGGAAGGGAAAGGCTAGGTAGGAGACGGTCACCTCTTCGCCGACCGGCAGGCGGCGGCTCAGCGTCAGGGTGTTGCTCTCCAGATCGAGAAAATAGCCGACCCCGGCCGTCAACCGCCGCCCGTCACGCACCACCCGCAGGCTCTTCGGACTTGGAAAGGGGCAAGCGAGACGGTAGGGGCCGCGGGTGCCGTCGCCGGAGATCTGAAAACTGCATTCGCCGGCGCGGCGCACCACCGCCAGAGAATCGCTCCGGGTCTCCTCAGTGCCGCTCGCCGGCGCTGCCGTGGCGCCGACACGCGTCGCCCCGAGAATCACGAGAGCCGCGATCCTAGAAACTCGCGATGCGCAGGATTTCTCCGGTCTTCCCGTCGAGAACATGCAGATGGCCGTCCGGGCTGAAGGCGACGTCGACAGGGTCGAGCGCAGGAGTCATTCGAAAGAGGAGTTCGCCACTGGAAGCGAGCAGCACGACCACCTGGCGTCCAGCCAGCGCCAGACGCCCCTGGCCATCGAGCGCCAGGCCCCGCCACTCGCCGCCGGCCGGCGCCCAGGTAACGCGGAAGGAACCGAAAGCGTCGAAAACGACGATGCGCTCACCATCCGCGACAAAAACGCCGTAGCGACGATCATAGGCGATCGCGCGTGGCTCGCGCAGCCGCCCCGGCAGATTGCCGAAGCCGCCGAAACGCCGTTCGATCCGCCCGAACGGATCGAGCAGCAGCACTTGGTGCGTCTCCGCGTCGAGCACGGCCAGGCGTCCGGCGGGGTCGTAATCGAGATCGACCGGGCGGAACACCCCCCCGGAGAGGTCGGCGCTCTGCAGAAGCACCCGGTCAAAGGCGTAGGAACGCGCGGCGAGATTGGTGGCGTAGCGCACCACGCGACCATTGCCGGCATCCGCCAAAGCGAAGAAAAAGCCGGCGCCGGCAGCGATCCCGCGGGGATCGAGAAAGCCGCCGTCGGGGCTCGACCCGCAGCGCCCGATCGAATGGAGGGCAAGCCCTTGCGCTGACCGCACATCGATCCGGCAGCGCGCGGCATCGACGACGTAAAGTGCCCCCTGGCGATCGATCGTCAGAGAGACAGCTCCCTGCATTCCGGTGGCCAGCCGCCACTCCACCGGCGGCGGATCCGCAACCTCGTTGGCCCCGCGGGCCAGCGCGGGGAAAAGCAGTGCGCCGCAGAGCACGACAATCCGAAATCGGAGTGCCGATGCCCTGCTCCGCACCGGGAAGGCCAGCGCCCGCAACACGGTCAGAACGCGCGACTCAGGCGAACTTCAACCGCAGGGTTGCGCGTATCGGGATTGACCCCCAGCCCCAAGCGCGCACCGCCCGGCAGCGCGGCCAGGTGTTCGCGATTCTTCAGTGCCGCGCCCTTGCCGGCGTGCACCGAGGCGATCACGTGGTTGAAGATTGCCAGACCACCGACAAAAGTCGCCTGCTTGAAAGCGTCGTTGGAGCGGCCACGCAAGCGTTTGTACTCAGCCAGATTCTGTTCCGCCAGATCCCGCGCGGAACCGACCGGGCGAGCGGATTTCTCGTCCGGATGGGCCCAGTTCCAGGCCCACTCTCCACCATAGGCGCGGATCCGGTATTCATCGTACGCGCCCTTGATGTTCTCGTTCGAGACGATCGGCTCCTGATCATAGAAAAAGTCACTCAGTTCACCGCTGAAGTCGCGATTGGGCGGCAAATGAGAACGCGCCGCGTCGATCCAGGCATTCTGGTTGTAGGACTCCTTCTGGTTCTCACTCATGATCGGTTGCAGCACCTGCGTGTCGAAAGGCTCGTAATACTCCAGGAAGTCCGCTTCTTGTGCCAGGATGCTGATATCTTCCCCCGGCAGCGGCTGCCAGTCGAAAAAGCCGGTGGCGTCTCCAGTATAGGGAATCGGATCGCTGCCGCCACCGACCACGCGCAAATAGGAGTCGCCATAGTAGTCCCCGCTCCAGAGCGACTCCTCCTTAATTAGATCCTCGTAGTACTTGTCGAAATCGTGGCCGGAGTCCGGCGCTTTGGCGGCCGCCCCGGCGGTCTTCTGCGCATAGCGCATGAAATCGGTCTCGCGGCTGTCGCCCTCGCTCTTCAGATAGAGATAGGTGCCGACTGTGATCCCCTCGAGCCCCAGAAACAGGGCTCCGCTCATCGGCCGATCCCCGTAGAACTGCCCGAGCCCCGGCAGCACCGCCGAGGCGCCAAAGGCGATCCAGGGGTTCTTGGAGGAAGGCGCCGCGGTCAGCGCGGGATCGGCCGCCGGGTCCGCGCCGAGATTCGCCACCGCTTGCTCCATCGCAAGGCTCACCGAGCCGGGAAAAAGTTCCGCGTGAGCCGCTGAAGCCGCGCACAGAGCCACCGCCAGGGTCCAGGATTTTGTTTGCGTTCTCATGGCCTAAAACCCCCACGAAATGGTGAAGAGCTGTTTCAGATCGAGATCATTGTCGTCAACAACCGCCAGATCGAAGGCCGCGTTTCCCCACTTGAAGCCCAGACCATAGCTGTAGCTGCGCCCGCTGCTGCGCACATCACGCTCCCAGATGTAGCCGCCGCGCAGTGACAGCGCCTCGATGCTGGAAGACTCGGTCAGATAAGTAAACTCGGTGCCCAGATAACCCTTGATCTCGCGCCATTGGAGATCGGCGGATTCGTCGAGGATCGTCGTCGATTTGTAAAGATCGCTGGTCACGATCCAGCGATTGACATCGTCGTTCAGAATCTCATAGCGGGCGCCCAGAACCGCGCGCCCGGCGATCGGGTCCGCCTGGTAGGCATCGATATACTGGAATTTCGGGCCCTGATTGCGCAGGGTCATGGCGAGGGCCAGGCGGTCGGTTGCGTGCCAGCGCATGCCGAGGTCGAAGGCGGTGGAATAGCCAACCACGTCCGCGAGTTTCGACATCAGCAGCTTAATGTTGGCGCCAAACTCGAGATCATCCGCGACGTTCGTGGCGTAGCTGATGCTGCTGAAGAAATCCCATACGCCCAACTTGCCCAGGACTTCACCGGCGGCATCCGTTTCCGGAATATCTTCGCCCAAATGGTCCAGGTACATTCCGAAAGCGAAGTTGCCCCATTCCCCGCCAGGGGTGGCAAAAGAGAGGAACTCCACCCGGTGGTCCACCACGTTTTCCATGTGGCTGAGGAGCAATTGCGGCTCTTCGAGACGGGCCAGCCCCGCCGGGTTCCAGTGGATCGCCTGGACCCCCTCGCCTTCAGCCGTAAAGGCCTTGCCCATGCCGGCCGCTCTCGCCCCATAAGGGAAAAGCACCCAGATCACGTCGTTTCCCTGGGCGCAGGCATCGCTTCCCAAGAGCCCAAGGCCCAAAACCAGGCCCATATACCTAAGAAATCGGTTCATGCTGTGTTGATTCCCGATCAGTTGCTCACCGCATCACAACGATGCGGCCCAGTCCATCGACCTTCTCGCCCGCAATGGACGAAAAAAGTTCGACACGGAATAGATAGACACCATTCGCGACCCGGTCGCCATCAGCATCGCGACCATCCCACTCAACAAAGCCATAGCCCTCCAGCGCGGGGTCCGGCGCACCTTCAAGAACCTGAATCAGACGCCCGGTGACGGTGTAGATCTTGACCCGGGCGGAGGCATCGGCGTTGCCATGCCAGGTAATCCAGGTCCGCTTCGCGAATGGATTGGGATAGGCCCGCAGATCGCCGAGAGAAAGCCCGGCGCCGATGCTGACATCGACCGCGGCGGTCGCCCGAGCACCGGTATTGTCCGACGCCGAGAGGCTCAAACGATAGCGCCCGGGAGGTTGATCCAGGGCGTACGCCACCCGTCCTCGCTCGTAGCTGCCGCGATCATAGCGGAAACTCGCGCCCAGGTCGAAATCATCGCGGCCGATGACCAGGCCGGACTCGCTCAGCGTCTCCACCCTCAGACTGATTCCCCGCTCCACCCCCGGGAGCAGCGCAATGCCCTGGTCATCGCTGAGGACAAAATTGACCGGATTGCCGCGGCTCAGGGTAACGCCGCTCGGGCCGATCTCGCGTCCGGCGGCGAAAGCGTGGATAGCGGGAGGGGTCGAATCGACCGCCAGCGTATCCACCGCGGTCGGGTAGAGCCGCACGTAGCGCGCTTTGCGCAGTACCCCCCCCATGTCGACTTCACCTGCCTCGCCGGCAACACCAAGGAACTGCCAGTTCACCGCGTTGGTGCTGGCAAATACCGCGACAGCGGCATCCTGGGTGGCATGGATCTTCAGATCCGCGCCGCTCTCATCCTGCGCGCCGTCTTTGATCAGTTCATCCTGCTCCGGGTTGTCATCGAAATCGAACCCGATCCAGGCTCCGGGATCGATCGTCGCCGCGTTGCCATCTGGAGCGCCGAGAGACTCCTCGCGGCGTTCGACACCGACGTCGGCCCAGCCCCAATTGCGTTCGGCATAGGAACCGGCGGCGGGATCGATCGGGTGCAGCGCTTCCACCGCGTCAATCCCGGCCTGTCGAGCGCGAAAATGGAGATCCCGCCGCACTCCGGATGCATCACCCAGAGAACTCCCCAGGTCCGCGTAGGCCGCGAACTGCCCCCGCGCTCCACCGCGAAAGCCGCGCGGAACCACGAAACCGACCTGAAAACGCCCATTTTTCACCTCGACCGAACCGGCGAAGAGGCTCTCTCCGCGACGCGCAAAGGGGATCCGCTGGCCGGTGGCGGGGACCGTATAGACATCGTCGAACCCGCCATCCCGCGCCACCAGGTCGAGACTCCCGGCAGCGGTGGCCAGCAGATTGCCGGCATTGTCTTCGATGTGCCCCGACACCTGCGCCAGATCGAGCGGCCCCAGCGAATCGGGCATGGAGTCGATGACGACTTGGTAGTCCGGAACGGCCAGCGGCGTCGCCGGATCGCCAAAGAGAGTGTTCAACTTCTCATTGCGACCGTTGCCCTGGGTCA
>JALXCG010000098.1 GCA_026991065.1 Gemmatimonadota bacterium
AGCTATCTCTATGTTTACGGGCAACTGCTATCCGAGGGGACCACAGACGACCACATTGTCTTCACGGCCTTCCGTGACGACAGCGCCGGCGGCGATACCAACAACGATGGCACGGCCACCTCGCCGGCCAAGGGTGACTGGTACAGCATCTACTTCTCCGATGCGGAGAACAGTCACCTTCTCTACACCGACCTGCGTTATGGCGGCTACTCCGCCTACGGCATGGTCCGCGTCTATCAGACCGTCACTCAGGACAATCCGGTGCGGATCGAGCATTGTTCACTGACCAATAGTTCGACCAACGCCATCTATCTCTCCGGCAGCGGCCCGGTGCTGAGCCCCCTGATCGCAAACAACAGCATCAGCGACTGTGGCACGGGACATTGGGCGATCGACAACGCATCCGCGAGCGTTACCTCGATCATCAGCCACAACGCCATCGATGCCAACTATGGCATCCACTCTTCAGCCGCCGGTCCCATCACCGACAACACCATTTCCAATGTCGGCACCCAGGGGATCCAGATCGCGGCGGCCAACGCGGTGGTCCGCAACAACACGATCTCCGGCACTCCCTCCTATGGGATCTATGTCAACGCCGCCGCGGACACGATCGATGCCAATTCGGTCACCGGAGCGACCACCGGAGCGATCTATGTCGCGGCTGCCGATGTTTCGGTGACCGACAACTCGATCGCCGACTGCACCGGCCGCGCCATCTACATGGGCAACGGTACGGCACCGATGGCGGCCTTCTCCGGCAACACCATGACCGGCGACTACGCCTATCCGGTGCGGATCCATGTGGACAATCTGCGCAATCTAGCCGACAACACATGGTCGGGCTGGACCGATCCGGCGGCCATCGAAGTTCTTGGCGGTAGTTTGACTACAAACGCCGTCTGGCCGGACTTCGGCCTGCCCCTGGTCCTGCGCTACTCCAATGTAACGGTACCAGACGGAATCGGTCTTCAGTTGCCGGCGGGACTTGTCTTCAAGTTCGATAGCCGCGCCACTTTCTATGTCTACGGTCAACTCATCTCGGAGGGCACCGGCACCGATCCGATCTACTTCACATCCTTCCGGGATGACACCGTCGGCGGCGACAGCAACCTCGACGGCAATGCCACGTCGCCGGCCCGCAGCGACTGGTACAATCTCTACTTCTCGAATGCCGAAGACAGCCGCCTGGTCCACACGAACCTGCGTTGGGGCGGTTACGGCGGTTACGGCTTGGTTCGCGTCTATCACAGCGAGGACACAGCCTCGCCTGCAGTGGTACGGAACTGTGAGATTTCGGAGAGCTATTCCCACGGCATCTACGTCGAAGGCTCTGGTCCCACGCTCACGCCGGACATCTCCTACAACCACATCCATGATTGCTCCTCGTGGGCGATCTACCATGCGGCAGCCAACCTCCAGACCACCATCGATCACAATACCTGTGACGGCAACTACGGAATCTACACCGGCGGTCCCACTCCGGTCACCAACAACACGCTGCTCAATATCGCGAATACCGGTCTGCAACTTTCGCACAGCGGTGCTCAGGCCTCCGCAAACACGATCTCCGGTCCTGCCACCTACGGCATCTACGTCACCGCCAGCGACGTTGCGGTCGCCAGCAACACGGTGACCGGAGCCGCGGGTTACGGTCTCTACGCGTCGGCGACCCTGGGGGCTTGCTCGGCCAACTCGTTCAGCGGAACGGGTAGCTATCCAATCTATTGCAACGCGGCGGATCTCCACCGGTTGACGGCCAACACGTTTGATTGGCCCACCGCCCTCGCCTACAAGGTTACCGGCGGTAGTGTCAGCGGCAACGTTACCTGGTCCCCGTTTGATCAGCCCTACTTGATCCTGGGGAACATTACGGTGGGCGCAGGTGACACCCTGAATATCGACGCCGGCACCATCCTGAAGATGAATGCGCGCTATTCGTTGACGGTGAACGGACAGCTCAATTCCAATGGATCGGCCGCGCGTCCGGTGGTGATTACATCGATCAAGGACGACACCTGGGGCGGCGATACCAACGCCAACGGCAACGCTACCTCCCCGGCGAAAGGAGACTGGTATTACGTTTCCGCTCCCAACGCGGACGCCGACGTCAACCTCCGTTACACCAATCTGTATTACGGGGGTTACTCCTCCGGATACGAGTTCTACTCCTACAACAACAGTGTGTCGATCGAGGACTGCGACATCAGCCACTCGCAATCCTACAACCTATATCTGCAGGACTGCACCGGATCGGTTCAACGCACAACGCTGGCCGGTTCGAGCTACGGTGCCTATTGCACGGGAACAACCGATGTAACTTTCACCGACTGCAACATCACCGGCAACTCCTCTTACGGCATCTACAAGAACACATCACCTTCCGTCGATGCGCGCAACTGCTGGTGGGGTGACGCGAGCGGCCCCTATCACGCGTCGGCAAATCCCAGCGGAAACGGCGATACCGTTTCCGACAATGTCCTGTTCAACCCGTGGCTCAACGCCGAGTTTGCAGAGGAAGCACTCACGGTAGAGCTTCTTGCTTACCAGTCGTTGATCCCGAAGGGCGGAACCTTCGACTTCAAGGAGACCCTCGCCAACACCTATGGCGATGCCAAGACCTTCAACCATCGTTTCCGGGTCTACGACGAAGCCGGCCAACTCTACTATGAGTTCCCGCCGCAAACGATCACTCTGGCATCGGGTGAGAGCCGCGCGACGCTTTACACGATGCGCGTGCCACCGACCGTTCCGGTTGGGGTCTACACCCTGGAAGCCAAGGCCTATGATGGCCCCACCATCTTTGATGCAGACTCTCTTTCGGCCCAGGTCATTGACTTGGCACAGTCGCGCAGTGGGTTGGTCGCAGGCGCGGCGCTTCTGAATGATCGCGCTGGGGCGTCCGGATCCGCACCCGGTGGCGGCGACCTTGATGCCGACCGCGCCCCGCAGGGAGCACCAACCGGCGACGATGCTCTGCGGGCTGGCCAGGGACAGCGTCCCGCGGCAACTCCGGCACGGAGTCGCAGCTCGTCGACCTCGGCCTCCGGAACCCGCAGGATCGGCGCGACCACTCGCGGCAGCGCTGGATCGGCCCAGGCTCCTGGCGCTGGAACTCAGGGCGATGATCTGCGCGGAATTCAGAGCAGTCGGACCGTCACTGCCGCGCCTCCGGTGGTTCACTGGACGCTGGAAGTGGTTCAGGTGGAAACCACCCACCGCGATGCCGGCGGGGTCTACACCCGGGTTCAATCGGCAACCAGTGCACCCCTGGTCGGTGAACCGATGAGCGAAGCGGCCCAGCGCGCCGCGGATGCCGCAATTCGCGAGTTGGGGCAAGATCTTCTCGACGAGGATCCTGCCACGCTCAACTCGGAGACTCCGGCTGCTGAGTTCAGCTTCGGCCTCGCGCCGGCGGCACCGAATCCGTTCAACCCGCTCACAACGCTCTCGTTCACACTCGAGGAAACCGCTCCGACACAGTTGGTCATCTATGACCTGAGTGGTCATGTGGTCATCCGCCTGGTCGACGAGTCTCTGCCGGCCGGCCACCATTCGGTGCAGTGGAACGGCAGGAACCAGCAGGGGCAATCGGTAGCCAGCGGGGTTTACCTGGCGGTCCTCGTCACACCCGATGAGCGAGCGACGCGGCGGTTGATGCTGGTGAAGTAAGGAGAGTCCACGCGAATCCGCGGAACAGCCGATGCTGTTCCGCGGAGCTGAGCCCGAGCAAGCTGCACAACGGGCTCAGCTTTGTGCAGCACGCCATCTGCTACTGATGGCACCGGCGGCGCCGTCGCGCTCGGGCTGTCGCACGCTGCTCAGTGAGAAACCCCCTGGGGCTCCCAACTGACCGGCCGGGCAATGCGTCGGGCCAACGCGCTGCGCCGGTATGGCTGCGGGCTGCACCGGAGAACACCCGTTGTTCCACGCACTCAAAGAGCAGCGTGGAGCCAAAGCGCTCTGCCGCCACGCTCCGGCTGTTTCGGCGAGATCCCGTGACGGGATGGTCCAGGCTGCTCCGATGGAAAGAGCACCGGTTGGGTGAATTGCACCGCCGGAGCAGTTTCAGACAAAAAAGGCGGCATCGTGGACTTGCGTCCAGAGGGATTCGGCTGTGGTTGCGACACTACCGCACGTGCAGCCAATCACACTCCTCCATAGGATTCTCTGCACGGCACCGGATTGAGAGGATCGGCCCGCTACTCTACCCGCTTGCATTCGAAATCTCGTTCAACGCAAGGCGCCCGAGCCGCAATCGACCCGGGCGTCTTTTTGCGCGACAGGCTCCTGGTCCGCGAAACGCGGGGTGTTACTTCACCAACAACATCCGCTGCAGGGCACGTTTTTCGCCGGCGACGAGAAGCGCAGTATACACTCCACTCGGAACCGCGCTGCCCGAATCACTCCGACCGTCCCAGCGCACGGCGTGATATCCAGCGGGCTCCTCACCATCCACCAAGGTGCGAACAAGGTGCCCGGCGGCATCGTAGATCCGCAACTGAACCATTCCGGGCTCCTCCAGCGAGAATTGCAACCGTGTGGATGGATTGAAGGGATTCGGGGCCGCCGGGGCCATGCCGAAATGCGCCTCAGGCAAGGGCGGCCGCCCCTGGTTCAGCTCCGGGTGGTCGGTCGCAACATCCTCGGCTGCGGAATCCCCTGCTCTTTCCCCGGCATGACTCACCAGCACCCGCTCGTTCTCCGCCACCGGAATCCGCCCAAAGATCGTGCTCTCCATCTGATTCAGGATGAGCATGAACCCATCCCCTTCGTAAAGCGTGGCGCCTTGCGATGAAGTTGTCGTGACGGCGCGGGCTGTCCGGCCTCTTCGTTGCCCGCCCTCGATCGCTCCGCCATTCCGGGTGCTGTCGCCATCCAGTCGCTGGCCGTGACCATCAGTGGTGTCTTTCTCTTTTTCGATGGCGCCGGAACTCTTCTGATTGCCGCCGGGCGAATTGGCGGCCAGGTCGATGACCTCCACACCGAACGAATCGGAGTCCAACTCGGTTGGCCCGTCGAATGCCTGCGCCTCCAGCGTGTAGAGCCCGACCGGAACACCGTTCGGGACCTTCATGCTGTAGAGATAGGTGCGGGACTCGCCGGCGGCCAATGTCACCGGAGTGCTCTGGAAAGTATGGAAGGGATCACCGGCCCCATCCAGCACCCGGAAGCGGTGAGTGAAAGAGACCTCCTCCGCGGAAGTATTCGCAAGCACCTCCTTGAAGTCACCGGTTCCACCACGCGGAATGATCGACTGGAAGGGCGTGAGTTGTACCACAACGGCATTCGCGGTGTATTCAATGTCCCGCCACGGCGAAAAATCGACATGGTCCGAAACGTTATCGCCGTTTCCGCTGGGATTGGCGGTGGCGTTGTAGGGTCCACTTGCATCCCCCCACCAACAGTTCTCCGCAAGAATCTCCACGCCGGAATCCTGGTTGTAAACACCCCACGTGCTGTTGTTCTCGATGTTGCAGTTGCTCAAGACTGCCGCTGAACCGTTTCTGCAGTAGACACCCTGCGGAGATTCAGTGATGGAACTGCGTTCGAAATGAGCCGCTGAGTTGTCGAGGTAAGCCCCGTAGGTGCTGCACTTGCGGATCACTCCGTCGGCGAAAACGGGATCATTGTCGTGGGCGTAGAGCCCGTAACCGCTCGAATAGCCGGCGTACTCGATATTCGTAAAGCGGAGGTCGCCGAACGACCCGGCCGAAGGAAACGAGATGTGATACCAATCACCCGGATTCGGCGAGGTCGCGGCATCGTTTCCGTTGGTGTCTCCGCCCCACGCATCGTCGTGGATCGACGTAAAGACGACAGGAAGCCCCGGATCACCCGCGGCAATCAGGCCGCCGTTCACGGTCCAGCCGTAGCGATTCATCTTGATCAGGACACCCGCATCAATGGTCAGCGTGTCACCACTCGCGATGGTCACACTACCATCGATCACGTAGGGCACGCCCAGTGACCGCCAGGTCGCGTTGTTCTCGATCGTCCCCCCGATCACCCGGTAGCTCTTCGCCAGAGGCCAGTCAAAGGTGTTGCTGGAGAGCCAGCGAACATCGTTCGGGTTCAGGCGCACCGGACTATCTCCGGTGCCGGAGAACGAGTTGCCGACGAAACTGGCGATTGATCCGCTCTGGGTGTAGATTCCCCACTCGGTATCGCCGGTTGTCGTGTTTCCGGTTACAGTGGAGCCGGTTCCGTATATATAGATCGCGTAATTGGTTGCGTCCGTGAACGTGTTGTTGGTTACGGGACTCGCGGAACGCACATAGACGCCGTAGGGACCGGTGAACTGGTTTCCCGTGATGTTCGGCAGGATCGTGGTCGAGGAGTTGTAAACGGCCCAACTGGGACAGGTGCTGAATGTATTCGCCGCAATCAGCGGTGTACTGGTCGATGATCCTTCGACATAAACGCCGTAGTGGCTCGAGTGTTCTATCGTTGAGTTCTGAATCACTGGAGCGGGATCGGCAAGCTCGTTGAAATTCAGGTAGATCACACCGCGGTCATCGCCATAGTAGGTATAGTATCCGCCATAGCGAATCTGTGTGTGGTCAAGGCGGCTGCCGGTGCCATTGGTGAAGTTCAAACGCCACCAGTCTCCAGCAGCAGGGGTTGAACTGCCTTCGTCACCGTTGGTGTCCCCGGCCACGGTGTCATCCTTGTATGACGTGAAAACAATGGGGGCAACCGCTGTCCCCTCGGCCAAAAGAGTTCCACTGACGGTGAAGCTTGTGCGCGCACTGAACTTGACCACAGATCCCTCGGTCAACTGCAGGCTGATGCCGGAAGGAACTGTTACGTGGCTGTAAACCATGACCAGCGGGAGGCTGGAAAAATCCGGCCAGGTCGTTGAAGCATTGAGAGTTCCGCCGATGGTTTCGTAGCCGCGGGCAGCGGGGCAGTCGAAGCTGTTCAAGGTGAGGTGACGGATGTCATCAGCGTGGACCCGGACCGGGAATGCGCCGGTTCCACCAAAGCTGTTGCCGGAGAAAGCCCCCAGCGCGCCCGAGCCGTTCTGGGTGTAGAGCCCGTAGTTGGTGGTGCCGGTGGTGGTGTTGCCGGTAATCGACGCCCCCGAGCCGTAGACATAGATCGCGTAGCTGGTTGCATCGGCAAACGTGTTGTCCGTCACCGGACTGGCGGAGCGCACATAGACCCCTTTCGGGACCGTGAACTGATTCTGCGCGACATTCGGCAGGAGCGAGGTTGAGGTGTTGTATACCGCCCAGTTCGGACAATCGTTGAAGCTATTCGATATGATTTGGGGCTCGCTGGCGGAGGAGCCTTCGATGTAGATGCCGTAGCTGCTGGCGTGCGCGATCGTGCAGTCCTGAATGACGGGAGCGGGATCCGCATAGGAGTTGAAATTCAGGTAGATGATCCCGCGCTCATCCCCATAGTAGGTGTAATAGCCCCCGTAGCGGATGTCGGCGTGAACCAGGCGGCTGCCGGCGCCGTTGCTGAAGTTGAGGCGCCACCAATCTCCGCTGGCGGGAGAACTGGTGTCTCCGTCACCATTGGTATCCCCGGCTGCCGTGTCGTCCTTGTATGACGTGAACACGATCGGAGCATCAACGCTCCCTTCCGCAAGCAGCGTTCCGTTGGTCTGAATGCTGGTCCGCGCACTGAACTTGATCACCGAGCCTTCAGCGAGCGTCAGCGTGACCCCGTCCGGAATTGTGAGCGTCGTATAGACCATCACCAGCGGCCAGGTGGAAAAGTCCGGCCAGGTGGCCGACGTGCTGAGTTGACCACCCAGGGTCTCATAACCCCGCCCGTTCGGATAAGAGTAGCTGTTCGCGGTGATTCGCCGAACATCCTCGGCGTGGATGCGGATCGGGAATGCCCCGGTTCCGCCAAAGCTGTTGCCCGAGAGGGCCGCCAGCGCGCCCGAGCCATTTTGGGTGTAGAGCCCGTAGTCGGTGTTGCCGGTGGTGGTGTTGCCGGTAATCGACGCCCCCGAGCCGTAGACATAGATCGCGTAGCTGGTTGCATCGGCAAACGTGTTGTCCGTCACCGGACTGGCGGAGCGCACATAGACCCCTTTCGGGACCGTGAACTGATTCTGCGCGACATTCGGCAGGAGCGAGGTTGAGGTGTTGTATACCGCCCAGTTCGGACAATCGTTGAAGCTATTCGATATGATTTGGGGCTCGCTGGCGGAGGAGCCTTCGATGTAGATGCCGTAGCTGCTGGCGTGCGCGATCGTGCAGTCCTGAATGACGGGAGCGGGATCCGCATAGGAGTTGAAATTCAGGTAGATGATCCCGCGCTCATCCCCATAGTAGGTGTAATAGCCCCCGTAGCGGATGTCGGCGTGAACCAGGCGGCTGCCGGCG
>JALXCG010000099.1 GCA_026991065.1 Gemmatimonadota bacterium
TCATCCCCACCTGGCCCCGCTTCAAGTGCGCATCAGCCACCACCAACTGCCGCGTTTCGCCCCGCATCACCAGATCCGGGCTGGTGTAGTTCCCCTTCGACTTCGATTCCTTCTTGCCGTCGGAATCAGCCACATGGCCCAGCACAATGCAGGTCTTGAACGGCCGCGGATAACCCGCGTAGCGCAGATTCAGCTCGGCCGCGGTCTCTTCGTCAAAGAGAAGCGTGCTGATCATCAGCAGCGAATAGAACCAGCCGCGGGTCTGGTCCACCGCTTCCGAAATGAAATCCGCCGGGAAACTTTGTTCGAACTGCTCCCGGCCCTTGTGGGGGAAGCCCCACTGCGCGAAGGGCATGCAGCCGGAGTCGAACCAGCAGTCGATCACCTCCGGGACCCGATTCATGGTTCCGCCGCACTCGCCACAGGGCAGCGTGACCCGGTCGATCCAGGGCCGATGCACCTGCAGGTGACGATCCACCGAGGGGTCGAACGCATCGGGGTTCAACGCTTCGATCTCCGCGGTCGAGGCCGGTGCCCGCTGCGCCCCACATTTCTCGCAGACCCAGATATTCAGCGGCGTTCCCCAGAACCGCTCCCGCGACAGCGCCCAATCCACATTGTTGCGCAGGAAGTCGCCGAACCGCCCATCCTTGATGTGCTCCGGGATCCAGTTCACCGCCTGGTTGTTGGCCAGCGCCTCGGCATTGCGCGCCGTCGTCCGGACGAACCAGGTGGGCCGCGCATACTGGATCAGCGGGTCGCTCTCCGCCCGCCAGCAGAAGGGATAGTCGTGGCGCACGGTCTCCCGCTTGAAGAGCAGCCCCCGCTCCTTCAGTTCGGCGATGATGTCGCGGTCGGCATCTTTACAGAAACGCCCTTCGAGGAAACCGGTCCCGGCCACGAATTCACCGTTCGGCGCTACCAATTGCAGGATCCCCATCCCCTGTTCCCGGGCCACGCGAAAATCATCTTCGCCGAACGCCGGCGCCGTGTGTACCAGCCCGGTTCCCGCCTCCAGGGTCACATGAGTTCCGGTGATCACCTTCCAGGCATCGCCCCCGGTCGGCTCGGCGAAACGGTAGAGCGGCTCGTAGCGCATTCCCGCCAACTCCGTCCCGCGCACCGTGCGCACCACCTCGCCCCCCTCGACCTGGTCGCGCCGCTGCAGGGCGACGATCAACCGCTCGCCATCCCGCTCCACGAACGCATATTCCAGATCCGGATGCACCGCCACCGCTACATTGGAGGGCAGGGTCCAGGGCGTCGTCGTCCACGCCAGCAGGTAGGTGTTTTCCTCGCCCACCACCCGGAAGCGGACCGTGATCGAGGGGTCATCCACCTCTTTATACCCTTGCCCCACTTCACCCGCGGAGAGCGTGGTCCCGCCCTGCGGCCACCACCACACCACCTTGTGCCCCTTGTAGAGCAGCCCCTTCTTGTAGAGTGTCGAGAGTGCCCACCAGACACTCTCCACGTAGTCCCGGTGGTAGGTGACATAGGCCTCGTCCAGGTTGACCCAGAAGCCGATCCGTTCGGTCAACTCCTCCCACTCGCGGGTATAGGCGAAGACCGATTCCACGCATTTGCGCGCGAAGGGCTCCACCCCGTAGCGCTCGATCGCCTCGCGGCCGTGGATCCCCAGCTCCTTCTCGACCTCTACCTCCACCGGCAACCCGTGCGTATCCCAGCCCGCTTTGCGCGCGACATGGTAGCCGCGCATGGTCTTGTAGCGCGGGAAAAGGTCCTTGATCGCCCGTGTCAGGACGTGCCCATTGTGGGGTGTGCCATTGGCGGTCGGCGGCCCCTCGTAAAAAACGAACGGCGGCCGCCCGCGGCTGGCCTCTAGAGATTTGGCGAAGATATCGTGCTTGGCCCAATAGGCGCGCACGGCACTTTCCAGTGCCAGCGGGGAATCCAACTCGCGAAACATAACAACAGTCCGATCGGCGTCGCGCTGTGCAGAGCCCGCGCGCATCTAACCCGCGGCAGCTACTTGTTCAGGTCGGGGTATTGCTCTTTGTAATACTTCTGGAACTCCGCGCTCTCTTCCTTGATCGCCTGCCACCATGCCCGGTTTTCTTGATACCAGGCCACGGTTTCGGCGATGCCGTCGGCGAAGGAGTAAGCCGGCTGCCAGTTGAACTCCCGGCGGAACTTGCTGGAGTCGACCGAATGGGCAATCACATGCCCCGGCCGATCCGTCACCATCTGGATCAGCTCCTTGCCCTTGCCCAGAATCTTCAGCAGCGTGTCGGTCACATCCAGAATCGACAGCTCAACCCCGCTGGAGACATTGAACACCTCGCCCACGTGGCCCGTGTCATGAAGCAGCAGATAGACCGCCTCGCAGTGGTCGAGCACATGGATCCAGTCCCGCGTGTTGCCCCCGCTGCCGTAGACCGGCACCGGCCGATCCTCCAGCAAATTCGTGGTAAAGAGCGGGATCAACTTCTCGGGGTACTGG
>JALXCG010000100.1 GCA_026991065.1 Gemmatimonadota bacterium
AGATCGAGCGGCCCCAGCGAATCGGGCATGGAGTCGATGACGACTTGGTAGTCCGGAACGGCCAGCGGCGTCGCCGGATCGCCAAAGAGAGTGTTCAACTTCTCATTGCGACCGTTGCCCTGGGTCAGACGAGCGCTGAGGTGCGCGGTGCCGATGTCGAGACCCGCCAGGTGATCGGTTTCCACGAAGAGGTTCTGCATCAAGGCGCGAATCATGCGGAAATTGGGGTTGGAATAGGTTGGCCGGGTCGCCGCGACCATCGCCACGGCGCCGCGGTCGTAGCGCTCGGTCAAGTCCTCGGCCATGCAATCTTCGTTGTCCAGATCGAAGCGCCCGACCGTGCAGGAGCCCGCGAGTACCAGCGGCCACTCGCCCTCATTGCGCAGCAGAGGGATATCCCGAGTGGAGCGAAACACATCTTCGTGTGCCCACTGGATCTGATTGCCGTGCCCCAGGTAGTTCACCAGCAGCGCGCCCCGATTGAAAGCATCGATGATCGCGGTGCGCGCGGTCGGCTTCTCCAGCCCTTCGAGGACATAGTCCACGAGATAGAGCCGCTCCACCTCCAGCCAGGAGGGCAGCGCCTGATCCGCCAGGCGCTCCGAATCGAGCGTGTGAATGCTTTCGCCCGAATACGCGTAGTCCGGATTGCGCTCGTCATCCGCCACCAGCACGGTGCGCATCCGCCAGCGCCCCCGATCCTGGTCACCTTTTTCGTAGCGCAGCACCTTGTCCACAACCTCGCGAGCGGAGTCCCGGCCGCGAATCGCGTAGCGCCCGAGTGTCATGTCCTGAATGTCGTCATCGCCGTCGACCGTGGCGAACCAGCAATCGAGCGCATCAACATTGGATGCATAGCGCGGCGCAGGCGTCTGGTAGGTGGGCAGCACATGGCGATGCTCGGCGTAGCCGGCGTTGTTCTTGCTGTCGAAAGTGCCGTCGCCGAAGAGCACAACATAGGATGGAGGCGGCGCCTGCCAGCCTTGATAGGCGGCCCGCAGGAAGTCGCGCAGCGCGGTCGGATCCTGCACACCGCAGGAAAACTCGGCGTAGATGTCGGCGATGTCGACCACTGCGGTGCGCAGACCCGCGGCCCGGCGGTGCGCGGCCAGGCGCTCCACCTCGGGAGCCATCTCGGCGTCGGTCACCGCGATCCAGTCGGCCCCCCGAGTCGCATCCCGGAGATGCACCGGGGTATAGCGAGTCACCGCCAGCGGCGCCGCCGCTTTCGCCGCGGCCCAATAGCGGCGCGGTTCCGGCGCGGAGAAGCGCAGATCCACGGCGTCACCCGCGGGCTCTCCCGCGAGCAGCTGCGGGGCCAGAGGATCGGTCACGTCCCACACCCATGAAACCGCGGCGGAGAGACCGCCGACGGTTGTCACCCACGGTGCATCGCTGCTGTCGCGGTCGACAAAAAAGTCCCACTGGTCCCGGTCACCACCGGCGTCCGCCAGGGCGGCGTAGTCGATCTCGATCCAATCCAGGAGCAACTGATCGTTGAAATCCGCCGTATCGCGATCCCGCAGCACCGTCACCAACACGCTGTTCTTGCCGGCTTGCGCGCCGTTCTCCGGCTCCCCTTCGATGCTCTTTTCGGTCAGGCCGTCCCACTCCGCTTCCGCCACCACATTGGCCGGCTCATTCAGCGCCACCCGCACGTGGTGCTCGTTGTACACCGCGGAGGTGGTCACCACGCCGACCTCGCGCACCCGCACGCGGGTGGTCCCACCGGCTACCGCGCGCGGCAGATCGAGGTCATAGCTGTGGGTCGCCTCACCCTGGCCGACCTGCAACTCCCAGTACCACGCAGTGCCCCACGAAAAAGCGGTCAGCGATTCCGGCTCGCGGTGCACCACGCGGCGCACCGAATCGCGGCGCACCTCATCTCCCCGGGGGGCTGCATCGGCCGCACCCGCCACCAGCGGCGCTCCCGGCAGATCCCACCCCCAGGTGATCCAGTAGTGATTGTTGCGATCATAGGGATGGGGACGATCGATCGCCCCGGTGCCATCATCATCAGCACGCAGCGCCGAAGCAAAAAACAGAACCCGCTCGCCCGGTTCAAAGCGCGCATCACCATCATCATC
This sequence comes from Gemmatimonadota bacterium, assembly GCA_026991065.1. Taxonomy (GTDB): domain Bacteria; genus JALXCG01. Next base: position 2,088 of record JALXCG010000100.1, read on the forward strand.
GAGCAGACGCGGAATCTCGACAAAGATCCGCGGCTCTTCGCTCAACGCTTGCGGCAGCGGGGTTGGCGCGGCGCAAAAAACCCGCAGGGATGCCGGATCGATTCCCTCGGCGCTCACTCCGGCGGCGCTGAAGTCGCCGGCGCCGACCGCATAGACCGCCGACTGATCGATTTCGACCTGAAGCCAGTTGTCGCTCTGGTCGATCGGCAGCGATGTGCCGGCGGCATTCGCCCGCGGCGGTCGCGCAACCGGCAGCGCCCGGGCCGCCACCGACTTCCAGTTGATGTAGGCGCGCTCCCGCAGCAGATCCCATTTCCGCCCCAGGGATGTGGTCGCCTGCGGCGCGCCCGCGCCCACCCCCGCCGGAGCCGTGAC
>JALXCG010000101.1 GCA_026991065.1 Gemmatimonadota bacterium
ACGGCTGCGGCGTGGGCACCCCCTACATCGACCCGCGCGCGCAGGCGTGTGATTTCTCCTGCGACGGTCTGCAATGCGTTCTCGCCTGCCCCACCGGCGCCCTGACCCATCACCTTGATTATCCCCATCAAGCCGAGATGGGGGTGGCCGTGGTCCAGGCCCCGGAGCGTTGTCTGGCGGCCCAGGGAAGGGGTTTCAAAGGGATCGCGCGCGGCCCCGCTTTCGACGGCAAACTGCGCTACAGCGAGATCGACCGCTGGAACCCGATTCCGCTGCGCGAGCACCCCTACGACCTGGAGAGCTGCGATCTCTGTGTGCGCCAGTGCCCGATCGAGGAGCGCATCGCCATGTGCGACGCGGGCACACCGCCATCTGGTGACGAACGTCAATGCCCGCCCCGGCATGCCATTCAGATGCGGCCTCAAGGTCTGGTGGATGGACGTCCCGCGTTTCTGCCGGAGGTGCTGGAAGGGTGCGTCGGCTGCGGAGTCTGCGAGATGGTCTGTCCGCTCGACACACCGGCGATCGTGATCACGGGCTGGCCTGGATCGGGGAGGATGGCATGAGTTCGTTGAAACAATCCCTGGCGCTTCTGTTTGGGCGCACACCAACCCGGCCCGATCCGGCAAGCTTCAGCCCGGAAGCGGCTGAGATCCATCAGCAGCAGTCGCGCCGCCGCACCCGCGAAGAACACAATCACATCCTTGAGGAGCGGCGGCGAAAGCGGGAGGAGCCGCAAAGGTGGCGGCGGCGGCGCTGGGCGGTGCTGCTCCTGGTCAATCTGCTTTTCGCTCTCTCCTATCGGCTGGATATCCAACTGGTCGAAGGGGCACTGACCGGTTCGCGCTTTGTCGGTTTTCACATGGCGGACCTGAATTCCGCATTGCAGGTGATGCTGGCGTTCAAGCAGGTGCTGATCAACCTGCTGATCGGCACGGTCACGGTCTTTATCGCCTGGTGGCTGCTCGGTGGCCGCACTTTCTGCAGTTGGGTCTGCCCCTACCATCTCCTTGGCGAGTTGGCGGAGATGCTACACCTGAAGCTGAGGAGCCGGGGCTGGGCGATGAACATCACCTTTGACCGGCGCACCCGAACCTGGCTCTGGTTGACCTTCGCTCTGCTCGCTTTCATCACCAGCTTCACGGTCTACGAGACGATCTCCCCCACCGGCATTGTCAGTCGCGCTCTGGTCTACGGGCCCGGGTTGGCGCTCATCTGGGTAGGGATGCTTCTGCTTTTCGAGATCTTTGTCTCGCGTCGGGCGTGGTGCCGCTACGCCTGCCCCATCGGCCTGACCTATGGCCTGGTCGGCGCGACCTCACCGATGAAGGTGCAGTACCACCTCGCCTCCTGCTTTCACGATGGCGCCTGCCGCAAGGTCTGCCTGGTGCCGCATGTGCTGGATCTGACCAAGCCGAAGCGGGCCACCGAGGCGATCACCGACCTGGGAGCCGACTGCACCCGCTGCGGCCGCTGTGTCGATGTCTGCCCGACTGCATCTCTACAGTACAAATTCAAAGGACTGGGAAAGTGAATTGATCCAGTTTAGCGCGGTCAAGAAGAGTTTTCGGCGCACCGACGTATTGCGCGGCATCGACCTGCAGCTCGCCACCGGCGATCGGGTCGCCCTGGTCGGTTCCAACGGGGCGGGCAAGACCACTCTGGTGCGCGCGCTGCTCGGGCAGTACACGCACCAGGGGAAGATCCTGGTGGATGGTCTGCTGCCGCGGGAACGGCGGCGCGAGGTGTTGCGCCGAATCGGCTTTGTGCCGCAACTCCCGCCACCTCTCAAGATGACGGTGGAGCAGTTGGTCCAGTTCGCCGCCGATCTCTGTGGCGTGCGGCCGGAAGAGCTGTATGCCCCCGCCGAGGCGCTCGGCCTGCGCATCGGCGACCTCCGCAACCGCGTTTTTGTGCGCCTCTCCGGCGGTGAAAAGCAGAAACTCTTGATCGGCATCGCACTGGGGCGCGCGCCCGAGATCCTGATCATGGATGAGCCCGCGGCAAACCTCGACCCGGAAGCGCGCCAGGTCTTTTTCCAGCTTCTCGCCGAGCGGCTGGAGCGAGTTACGATGATCATCTCCAGCCACCGGTTGGATGAGGTGGCCGCTCTGGTCAACCGCGTGGTCGAGTTGGACCACGGACGCATTGTTCTCGACGACCACGTCGACGATCAGGTCGACCTTGCCGGTCTGCTGGAGTGCCGGGTGCGAATCGCCCGGGACCATGCCGCCTTCGGCAAGGCGATCCGCAAGTGGGGTTTCGCGCCGGATGGCGATGAGGGCTCCTGGCGGGGTCGGATTGCCGGTCCCGATCGTCTGCGTTTCCTCGGTGTCCTCTCCCGTTATGCCGGCCTGCTTCAAGGGCTGGAGATGCGAGAATCAAATCATGTTGAATAGATCAGCTCGTTTTCCCCGAGTGGCCCTGCTTTTCGGCGCGCTGCTCCTGCTTGCCTCCTGCGGCCCCAAAGAGGAGACCGGCCCCGGCGAGGTCCACTGGGATCGTGAAGTCTGCGAACGCTGCCGAATGGCGTTGAGTGACCCGCACTACTCCGCACAGGTGCGCGGCGGACCCGCCACCGAACGCACGCGGCTCTATCTTTTCGACGACCTCGGCTGCGCCGTTTTGTGGCTCGATGGCCAGGATTGGAAAGAGGATCCGCGGACCGAGATCTGGGTCAACGATTGCGAGACCGGGACCTGGCTCGACGCCCGCAAGGCGCACTACCTGACCGGCAAAGTTACACCGATGGATTTCGGACTCGGCGCTCGCCCGGCCACCACTCCCGGCGCAACGCTGACCTACAACGAGGCCGTGGCGCACATCTATGAGATGCGGGAGCGAAAGAAGGCCAAAAAAGCCGGAATGGCTGCGCCCATGCAGCAACAAGGCGAAGATGCTGCATCCACCCAGCCCGCTGAATCGGAGATCGATTGGCCCGCGCCAGTACCGGCACCGAGCCGCGACCACTCGACGGCGGCTACTCTCGAACACCTCTCCGCCCCCGCGGAGGAGCAGGAATGAACCAACTCCTGCGCATGGCCCGGGCCGACATGGCTGAATCCCTTCGGGCCCGGTGGTTCTTCGTCTACACCGTGGTCTTCGGCGGCATCATGGTGGGGCTCTTCGCCTCCGGGCTGACTGAATCCCGCATCATGGGGTTCACCGGTCTCTCCCGACTTCTGGTCACCTATATCCAGATCACCCTGGCGATCCTGCCCATCTTCATGCTGATCACCACCGTTCGCTCTGTGGTCGGAGACCGTGAGGCGGGAATCTACGAGTACATGCTCTCTCTCCCCGTGAGCCTGAACGCATGGTATTGGGGCAAGCTGCTCGGTCGCTTCATCATCGTCTACCTACCGGTGATGGTCGCCATGCTCCTGGCGGTCGCCTGGGGCGCGTTCAAGGGAGTGGCCATTCCCTGGGGCCAAGTGCTGCTCTACACCGCTCTGCTGGCCGCCTTGATCTGCTGCTTCCTCGGCATCGGAATGTTGATCTCCACCCTGGCCCGCTCCACCGACGTGGCGCAGGGGGCGGCATTTCTCATCTGGCTTTTTCTCCTGCTCTTTCTCGACCTGATTCTGCTCGGCGTTCTCATCCAGGAGGGGCTGCCGGCCGAGATGGTTGTCACCATCGCCCTTGCCAATCCTTTGCAAGCATTCCGCACCGCGGCCATGCTCCTCCTCGATCCGCAGCTGGTGCTACTGGGCCCCTCCGCGTACCTGATTCTCGATCTCTTCGGACGGACCGGCTATTTGGTTTGGGCGGTTTTCTACCCATCGACCCTTGGTCTGCTGGGCGCCGCCACCGGCTACTGGATCTTCCGCCGCGGCGACCTGTCGTGACGCAAAGAGAATGGCCGCGACAGGCTCCCGGGGGAGCCGCCGCGGCCACATTCAACTTGAAAGCTACTTGATCAAGCGATCAATAGAGGTACTGGATGCCGGCGATATCGTCGGACTGCGGCACGCGCTTCGAAACGCCCATGCCGATCGACCACCACATCACCGCATTGGGATCGTCGGAGTGCCCGAGACCAAGCTGATGCCCGACCTCGTGCAGAATCACCGATTCCATGTCGATCTGGGTCCACCAGGGATCTTCGGGACCGCAATTCCAGTTCTGGTTGATGTCGATCTTCACATCGGAATCACGCTTGCCGTTGTACATGTTGAAGGTAGTTTGTCCCAACACGCCGACATCGTTGATCTCGCGGAAGAAGATCCCGTTGATGCCATCGGGAACACCATAGATGGGACCGTTCCAGCCACCGGCCCGCCACCTGAAGGAATTGTTGGGAACCGCGTTCCAGGAGAGATAGGCGCGCTTGGACGTGCCGGTGTACTCGCTCAGACCGGCACAGGCGTCCAGCGTGCTGGTTTCATCCCCGTAGACCGGCACCGGAATCTGGCTGGCGCTGTAGGGCGTGCCGAAAGTTGTGAAAGCATAGACCGGGAGCGCAGTCAGGAGCGAAGCGGCTCCCACGACGCTGAGCAGTTTCTTCATGGGATCATCCTCGCTATTCGGAAAGGTGGGTGATGCGGTTTTCGAGGTGGCGAACGAAATCGGCTTCGCTCTGCCCAGTGCGCTCGACAATGCCCTGCTCATTGATCAGGTACTGCCCCTGGCCCCAGTAGGCCACGTTGCTCATGTACTGGCCCTCGACATTGTCCCACAGAAAAACGACCATCCGCTGGCCGTTCTGCCCCAGAGCCGGAGCCCCCGGAACCATGGTCTCCACCCCATCGAGGCGCCCGCCGGGGCCGAAGATGGTGATATTCTCTGCGGCATCCTGCCCCTTGAGCGAACGCTCCACATGCAATGTGGCCGTGGTGTAGACCACATCGCCGTCCGCGTTTGCCAGATTCCAGGCAGTATCCGTAGCGACCACTTCACCGACCACGATCCGGTCCACTTGACTGACCATCTCATCGAGTGTCTTCTTGACGATGCTGGTCGCATTCGCCTGCCCGGCCAGCAGGAGAAGAGAAGATGCCAGGCCGGCGGCAAGGCCCCGGCGAAGCATCTGGAAGCGCTTGTGCATTGTGCTCTCCAAAAAAAGGTCCGCGTACCCCGCGGACTGAGGCTGAATCGATGCTGACCAGAATGGCAGCCCGATCGGAACCACTCTTGGTATTGGGGGGGAATATCGGCATCGAGCGAGTCATCGATCCAGTAGTTCATCTAAATCTCTAACACAGTTTCGGCCATTCCTCCACAATCCGCCGCCAAACTTTGCCGCGCTGGCCGGCCGCCCGGACCATTTACATTCGCCCGCATTCACGCCCGGAACGGCGGCGGCAGGTGTACGGCCGGCGTAGAAAAAGGTTATACTGGTGAACTCTGGATAGCCCCAGAGTTTCCACTCCTGGAACCACAAGACTTCTTCGACGGAGGCAAGCATGCGTAGCCATTTTGGCCTTGCGCTCATCTTGGGGGTTGCCGCGGGCACGGCCCAAGCGGCGGATCACCTTTTGATCACCGAGTTCGTGGTCACACCGACAGCCGGTGAGTTCATTGAAATCTACAACCCGACCGCGGCGGCGATCGACCTGAGCAACTACTACCTGTCCGACGATGTCGCCCACAACGACAACGACTATGCCCATCTGGTCGACGGCACGGCCAGTGTCTACAGCAGCGATTTCATTGCCCGTTTCCCGGCCGGCGCCAGCATCGCCGCGGGTGAGTTCGCGGTCATCTCAATGACCGATGACACGCTTTTCACCAACGAGTACGGGTCCGTTCCGGACTACGAGATCAACGATGACAGCGGCGGCACCGATGGCGTGCCCGACATGGTCGATCCCGGCGGTCTGATCGGCTCCAGCGCCGGGCTCACCAACTCCGGCGAGATGATCGTTCTCTTCTACTGGGACGGTGCCAGCGACCTGGTACAGGATGTGGACTATGTGGTATGGGGCGACCGCGCGGAAGGGATCGACAAGACCGGTCTCGCCATCGACGGTCCGGACGCCGACACCCTGGCCACCACCTATCTCGCCGACACTCCGATCGCCAACCAGACCTCGGTGGCGGTAAACGGCGGCAGCGGCCAGCCGCATGACTTCGGTTTCTCCGCCGCTCGCGCTTTCCCCTTCGACGAGGTAGCAGAGATCACCACGGGCGGCAACGGCCTTACCGGCAACGATGAGACCTCCGAAGAACTCTCTCTCGCCGGCAACTGGAACGTGCACGCGGCGCCGAGCCCGGGCTACGTCAACGTCGATGCGCCGCCGAGCATCTCCAGCCTCGCCTACTCACCCTGCATTCCGCAGGCGGGTGAAGCGGTGACGGTGAGCGCGGATGTCGTTGATGACAACCTCAACACGGTTTCTCTGCTGACCTCCCTGGACGGTGGCGCGACCTTCGATACGACCGCCATGGTCAACACCGTCGGCGACACCTATGAAGCACAAACCGCGGCTTTCCCCGCGGGCTTCACGGTCACCTTCAAGGTTTACGCGACCGATACCGGCGGCAATGACGCCGACACCTGGTTGGGCAACTATGTGGTCGAAACCATGACCAGCATCAGCGCCATCCAGAGCGACACCACCACCGGCGGCGCCTCCAACTACGACGGCACCGCGGTGAATGTCGAAGGCTATGTGACCACCGCCTCGAATTCGCTCTCCTCCAGTTACTTCTACATCTCCCAGAGCGCCACGGCCGCGGCTTGGGAAGGGATCAAGGTCTTTGCGCCCTCCGGCCCGGCGGTTGTCGCCGAGGGCGATTGGGTGCAGATCGGCGGCCGCGTCGATGAGTACTACGGCGAGACCGAGATCGTCGCCGCGGACGATATCGACGGCCTGCACGACTGTGTCATGGTGGTCAGTTCCGACGCCACCGACATCAAGCCGCTGATTCGCACCACCGGCGTTCTCGCCGATGAGGCCTATGAAGGAGTCCTGGTCACCGCCAACGACGCCACCGCCGCGGATACGATGAATACGTACGGCGAGTGGATGCTGGATGACGGTACCGGTGCTCTGCTGGTCCGCAACGCCGCCGGCTACTCCTATGTCCCCCAGATCGGCGATGCGGCGGATGTGACCGGCGTGATCGGTTACGCCTACGGTTCGTTCGGCCTGCAACCGCGCGATGACAGCGACTTCGACGAACTCGCGTTCAATATCCAGTTGGTCCAGTACGACAATGTCGTCGGCCCCGGCGATACCTACGATGAGTATGTGACGCTGACCAACGGCACCACTTCGCTGGTCCATTTCGACGCCGTCGATCTGGAGTATGTGGGTCCGCCCACCGGCTCGGCTCCGCTCTTCTCGGGCAACGCCAACTTCCCGGCCGGCATGACCTACTCCACCACGGCCTCGCTGCCGATTCCGGCGATTCCGCCGGCGACCTTTGCCACCACGACTGTGGTCTCCGACGGCGGCACCCCGATCGCCTCCGACGGCGCCACGGTGGAGGCGATGCCGACCGATGCCGACGTGACGGTTCCGACCCATGGCGCGGGCACCCCGGCGCGCAAGATCACCGGTGGCGGCACGGTAACGTGGAACATCTCGGTAACCAACACCAGCAGCAGTTCCCAGGAGCTGACCAATCTGACCGCTCATGTCGAACGCTGGAGCCACGCCGCGGCAGCCTGGGTACCGGTTGAGGACGTCTCTGTCTTCTACGGCAACCAGGTTTTGGCCCCGGGTGGCTCCGCCTCTTACAACGCCTCGGTTACCCTGGACGCCGCTGCGTTCGGTGGCCGCTACCGCGTGCAGCATGAGGCCACTTTCACCTCCGGCATCGATTCCCAGGTGCCGACTTTCATCTTCCGCAACGATTCCTGATCGCTGAAGCTTTCGGCGCCGAACTCGACGCCGAAAGCAACCCACGGAAGTACCCCATCACCCCGGCCGCGGCAGCGGTCGGGGTGATTGCGTATTCGAGGAGAATCCCGATGAATCCCCTGCGGGCCCACTGGTGCCTGGATCCGGCCATCCGCTTTCTGAATCATGGCTCGTTCGGGGCGACGCCCCGCTCGATCCTTGATGCTTTTCTGCATCTGCAGCAAACGCTGGAGAGAGAGCCGGTGCGTTTTTTCTTGGAGGAGTACGCGCCGCGGCTGGATCGGGCCCGCGGGGCACTCTCCGCCTTTGTCGGCGCCAGGGCGGAAAACCTGGTTTTCGTCAACAACGCGACCACGGCGGTGAACAGTGTGCTGCGTTCGATCGCATGGCAGCCGGGCGATGAGTTTCTCACCACTGATCATGCCTATGGCGCCTGCCGCAATGTGCTGGAGTGGGTAGCGGAGCGCCATGGCGGACGGGTGATTCGCGCCCCGCTTCCGTTCCCGCTGAGTG
>JALXCG010000102.1 GCA_026991065.1 Gemmatimonadota bacterium
GTCTTCGCCCGGACCTTGGGGATCCGGACGGTCACCGGCCCCAAGGCGGTCTGTAGCTTGCGGGCGGGCAGATGCCCATTGCGCACGACACCCGCTTTGCCATCCTCGGTCCGACGGTCCGCATGCTCGGCCAGCAAGGCCTCCAACTCGGCCTCCACCGCCTGGTAGATCAGGCGCTCAGCGCCCGCCCTCAGCAGTTCCGTCAGCGGGTCGCAGTCTGCCTCTCGACCGGCCAGTTCAATCACGTTATTCTTGCTCATAGTGGCGTATCTCCCAAAGGTTGTTTTGGTGCTTCGCAACAACAAATCAACCAGATACGCCGCTTCTTTTCAACTCCTCAAACACCAGATTCGGTTATAGCTCTTTGAGATAGAGGGGAAACTGGATTACTATGACGAGTCAGGAACCTACGTGTACAGCCCCGCTGCCATTGCGGTTATCAACAATTTGGATGACCCCGACCAGAACATCTGCACCAAAGTGAGGATCATCAACAACTACCTGCATGCCGAAGCCGCTGAACTCGGCACCCTCACCCTTGGGCTGCGTCAGCCTCCGAATCTCTTCGATCAGTCTCTCAAGTATGGCGAGGTTTCCAACAACGAAATCACCAATGGCAACGTGGACATCGGTGACGCCATCACATCGCACCACTTCGTAGGCAAGTTCTACAACAATCGCCTCAAGAGTGGGTCAGAGGGCCTGCACCTGGGACTGGGCTGGGTTGATGACTACAATGGAAGGCACCAGGACTATCCGCTCATCAGCATTACTCGGGAACGTGAGACCCACATCAAGCACAACTTGTTCATTGGCAACCGGGATGAGGGACTCCACTTTACCCATGGGTCCAGAGGAGAGGTTCGAAACAACATCATGGTGGGGGCGCGGGAACTGATCGCCGTGCAGGGAGTCGATGTCAAGACCGGTATTTTCATCGGTGAAACACACATAGACAGCGATGTCTGTGATGGGGATTCAACGGAGTGCGTTGACCCCGGGCTGCCAGCCGGATTTGTCGTCGACGTGGTCGTCAGGAATAACACAATCGACTACAATGCGATCGGCGTCAAGGTCACACCCGATGCAAGGACCGAGCTGTTTAGCAATATCATTACACGGACCGATGGTGTATCTGGCGAGAGCGCCGGTATCATCAAGTCAAAAGATGAGTCACTGGGCCCCCATTACTTCGCTGGCTACAATCTCCTTTGGGGTCATGCGCAGGCTGACTATGGCTCCGCCGACCTTGAGGCAGCCGCCCCTACAGATCTCGACAGCAAGACGGTTCCGCTCCCGCACCCCCGCTTCAGAGGTTGGCTGTCCCCCGACGAAATTAGCTACATGCTAAAGACAACGGGGGTTCCCAGCGCCTGCTATCCGACTCATCCCGCGCATCAATCCTCGGCGATCGATGCCGGCGATCCCGCGCCAGATGAAGAGGATCCGGCAACGCACACACCAAGCCTCGGTGGACCGGCAAACGATATAGGCGCCTACGGGGGGCCCGATGCCGCATGGGATCAAACGTTACCCCCCACAAACAACCAGGGGTACTGGGATGAGTGCCTCGAATACACTGCAATGCCTTAGCCCAACGTAATCCAAGTCCCACGGCGCCGTCTGCGGTGCCGTGGGCATACACTGGCAGGATCTCCAGCAATGCACCAATCGCTTCTTCTCCCTCTGCTCATCAGTCTCGCCACACACGCTGTCGCAGCGACGATTGTGGACCCCTCCCGTAGCTCTCCGACCATCCAGGAGGCATTGGACGCCGCAGCCTCGGGCGATACCGTGGTTGTCTTACCGGGCACCTACTTTGAGCACGAGTTGAATTTCGAGGGCAAGGCGGTGGTGCTCCGAAGCGTTGATCCAGGCGATCCTGCCGTGGTGCAATCCACCGTGATCGATGGGGAGTTCGCACGGTCGGTCTTCATCGTCGACTCCGGCGAGGACACGACGACCGTGATCGAAGGGCTTACCATCCAGCATGGTTACGGTCACGACTGGGCGTGGGACAGCTTTTCGGGCGGGATAGATATCAGCTTGTCTTTTCCCCGCATTACCAGGTGCATTCTGCGCTGGAATTGGGCAGAGAGGAACGGTGGCGCGCTAAGTGTCCAAGCTGGGCTCTCTACGCTACTAGTGGAGGAATGCCTCTTCTTGGGCAACATCGCGATTGATGGAGACGGAGGTGCCGTTGAAGTTGGCTACACCGGCGCGCGATTCGATCGTTGTACCTTCCAAAACAACGAAGCGCTGATGGATGGCGGAGCGGTGTACCTGGACACGTGCAGGCGCGGAGTCACTGTATCCTCCTGCACATTCACCGAAAACGAGGCGCTGTGGGCTAGTGGTGGTGCGATCGCGTCGTCCACATCCAAACTCACGATAGAGAAATCGATGTTCTATCGAAATGCGGCCGGGGGAGCTGGGGCGGTTTCCGCTTTTAGCG
>JALXCG010000103.1 GCA_026991065.1 Gemmatimonadota bacterium
CGGCGAAAAGAGCGTCGAGATCGACCAGGACCGGGGCCGGCTCCATCCGTCCGGATTCGATTCGGGAGAGGTCGAGCAGTTGATTGATCAGTTGGAGCAGATGTTTGCCGCTGGAGAGGACATCCTCGACACAATCGATCTGGGTGGCGTTGAGCGGGCCGGGCACACCATCCAGCAGAACCTCGCTGAAGCCGATGATGGAGGTGAGCGGCGTGCGCAGCTCGTGGCTGGTGTTGGCGAGGAATTCGCTCTTCAGGCGCGCGGCCTCGCGGCTCTCCTGCAGGGCGACCTCGCGCTCATGGAAGAGCCGGGCATTCTTCATGGCCGCGGCCATCTGCGCGGCAAAAAGCAGCAGCAGATCGCAGTCATCCTTGCCCAGAACTCCGGCATAGTCCGACTCAACATCGAGCACACCGAGCAGCTCCCCGGCGTGGAGGATGGGGATCGCCAACTCGGAGCGGGCCCCCGCGGAGCCAAGCCGAAAGCGCGGCTCGCGACTGACATCGGGAACCAGCATCGGAGCGCCGGTGAGGGCGACGTGGCCGCAGACCCCTTCGCCAAGCGGAATCTCCTCGTTGCCCGGCTCGGCGCGGCCGCCATAGGCTGCCGCGCGCAACGAGCGCCGTTCCGGGTGATAGAGCAGAATGGTGGTCTTTTCGTAGCCGAGACGCTCGGAGAGAATCCGCAGGCCCTGCTCCATCACAACCTTGGGGTCCAGGGTCGAGACCAGCACGCGGCCGACGTCGAAGAGCGCGCGAAAGCGTTTTTCGCTGGCGGCGGTGCGGCCGTGGATGCGGGCGTTCTCCAGCGCAATCGCCAGGAGCGGCGCCAGCAGGGTCAGGATGCGCAGGTCGCGGGGCCCATAGGCGCGGAGGGTGGCGGACTCGACGGCGAGCACGCCGATCACCCGGCCGCCGGTGTGCAGCGGGACCACGATCAGGGAGCCATCGCGCCCCCACACCGGCAGTTCCCGCGCCAGATCGGAAACGTGGAGCGGTTCGCCGCTCTGCATGACACTGCGCATCGGAATGCGCCAGGCGCTCCCGCGCTGGCTGCGGAGCAGTTCGGCGGAGATGCCGCGGTGCGCGGCGCATTGCAGGTCGCCATCCTCGGCGCTGGGCAGAAGCACCGCGGACCGCGAGTAGGAGAGGCGGGTATCGAGAATCTCAAGGGCCTGGTGCAGCAGCCGCTCCTGGTCGAGGTTGCTGGCCAGAACCTGCTCCAGTTCATAGATGGCAGAGAGGTCCTCCACCCGCTCGCCGAGATCGGTGACCAGCCGGGCATTGGTGATGGCGATGGCGGCTTGGTCCGCCACTCGCCGCGCCCGATCGTTGGTTCGCTCTTCCCAGGTGAAGCCGTGCTGCGCGGCAACCAGGACCAGGACTCCGACGGGGTTGCTGGCGGCCAGGATCGGCACGTAGACCACGGTCCGCCCCGACTCGGTGTCGGCGCCGGTGGCCGCGCCGGCGGTCGCCGACCGCAGCTCTCCGGCGGCGGTTTCGCGCACCACGACAGTCTCTTCGCGCGCCAGGGCGCGGTGCGCCATGGAGTGAGCATCGCTCGGCACCAGCGGGATCTCTTCATCCCCGCTCCAGGGCGGCGCCGCGGCCGCCCCCCGCAGCACATCCCCTTCGCGCAACAAGACATAGGCGCGCTCAGCCCCGAACACGATGCGGGAGGAATCCACCAGCCCGGAGAGAGTCTGGCCGAGATCGGTGGAGCGCAACACCGCCTGCCCCACGGCGTAAAGGATGCCCAACTCGGCGGAGGAGAGTTGCCGCTCCCCCTCCGACATGGCCAGCGCCTTGCGCTTGGCTTCCAGTTCCTCCTCGCCCCGCTCGATGCGCTCCTGGAGGAGTGCGTGATACTCCTTGAGTCGTTCGATCATCTCGTTGTAGCCGGCGGCGAGGGCTCCGAGTTCGTCGTCGGTGGCGATCTCCACGCGGCGGCTCAAGTCGCCCTGGGCGGCGGCGCTGACTGCCTGTCCGATGGCCTGGATCGGCTCCAGGATTCTGGCCGACCAGAACGCCCCGCTCCACAAGAGAAAGAGAGAGAGCACGAAGCCGAGGGCGAGGATCAGGCGCAGCAGGAGATAGGATGGAGCCATCGCCGCGACCAGGTCGGCGTCGAAAACCACCGCCAGCCCGGCCGGGTTGGTCTCCTGCCCAAATGCCGGCGCGATGCCGATCAGGCGCAGCGCGTGACGCCCCGCCGAGGGCAGGAAGACCACTTCGAAGCCGATGTTGGCGCGGCGGATTCTCTGCCGCAGGTTGGGGCTGATCAGTTCCCCGGGGAGGACCGGACCGCGGCCACCGATCACCCGTCCGTCGGCGGTGGCGATCCAGATTCGGCGCTGCGCACTGGCGCCACCCAGATAGCGGGGAGCGAGCAGTGGGGTCGCATCGACCAGCGCATAGAAACGGCCGCGCGGAGCGCCGGAAAAGTCGCTGACT
>JALXCG010000104.1 GCA_026991065.1 Gemmatimonadota bacterium
CGCGCCGATTTCAACCGAGAGCGAGATCTCGACTCCCACCTCTTCCCACAACTGAGGAAAAGGGATGGTGCGGCGGAGCAGTTCGGAGCGCTGGATCCAGAGCGAGGAGTCCGCCGCCGCCGCCGCGCCGTCACTCTCCGCGCCACTCCGCTCCTCCGGTCGCAAACGTTCGCGCAGCTCCTCCACCAGCATCCCGAATCGCCCGCCCTGGTGGCGCCGTTCCCTGGGGTCGGTCACCGGTGTGACCAGCACGCTGAAGTCGAGGTCGGCCACCAGAACCTGCCGCAGAGCGGCCGTCGTCGCCGCGAGTTCCGCGCCGCCGCCACCCTCTTCCGCTCCCGCCTCGCCGCTTACGCCCTGGCCTTCCGCCGCGCCGCCGGGCCCCTGCCCCCGACCCACGACAAATGCCGGCAGGGCCACCGGAATCGGCTGCAGCCCGGAGCGCTGCAGCCCCAGGTAGACCTCAGCGGCGCGCGCCGCCGAACCTCCACCGCCGCCGCCCCCGGCGAGGATGCCGACCGCCCCCAAAAGCGCGAGCGCGCAGCGCCACGGAGATCTGTTTCGCCGAACCAACAAACTCATCACTCTCCCTGCTGGAATTCAAAATGGACCCCGAGCCACGGATCGCGCACACTCGGAGGCAGAGGTTGAAAACGGCCCACCCGCCGCACGGCGTTTTGCGCCGCCCGGTTGAACGCCCGGCTCGCCGCCGGCTGCTCCAGCTTGAGCCCACTCACGCTGCCGTTGCGCAGAATGGTGAAGTAAACCACCGCGCGCTGCTTGCCGGCCCGCGGAACCGTCTCCCACTGCCGATTGATGCGCGCCACGATCTGCTGCAGATAGGCATCGGAGATGCGCACATCCCCTTCGATTCGCACCGGAGTAGCGGCCGCGCTCTTTGCTGTTGCCGCGGCGGGTGCCTGGACCTCGGGGGTCGAGGCCACCGCCGGGGCCGGCGTCGGCTCCGGCCGCTTCTCCACCGGCTCTTCCGGTGGTTTCGGCGTCGGCTTGGGTGGTTCCACCGCCGGCTCCGGCTCGCTGCGCGGCAGCGGCTTCGCCTGCGGCCGATGCCGCGGCGGGGCCTGCGTCTCCTTCGGCTTCGGTCTTGGCTTCGGCTGCGGCGGAGTAACCGGTCGCGGCTTCACCACCCGCTCGCGCGGCTTGTTCACCGGCCGCGGCCGCAACTGCGGCGCGCGCACCAGATCGACGTGGTAGATCAGTGGTGCGCTGCGCCGCCGCGCCTGCTGCAGCGCGTTCCATGCCACCGCCATCAGCAGCAGATGGAGCAGCAGCGAGAGGAGCGCCCCGCCGAACCAATTCCGCCGCGTAAGATTCACCGCTGCCGCCGCCGTCGCTGCGCCGGTTCCGCCACCAGTCCAACCCCGCTGACCCCGGCGTCGGTGAGCAGCCCCAGCACCGCCACCACATCGCCATAGTCGGCTCCGCGGTCGCCCGCCAGATAGACCGGCACCCCGGCGCCGTCACCCGGCCCTGCCTCGGCTCCCTCCGCCCCGGTGCCTCGCCGGGCGCGCAGCTTCTCCACCAGCGCATCGCGCGCCACCTCTTCGCCATCCAGCAGCACCCCGCCATCCGCCGTGACCGTGACCATGATCCCCTGCGCCGCCTCCAGCGGCCGCGCCGCCCGCGTATGCGGCAGCTCCACATCGATTCCCCCCTGCAGCAGCGGCGCCGTAATAATGAAAAGCACCAGGAGCACCAGCATCACGTCCACCAGGTTGGTCATGTTGATCTCGGCGATCGGCCGGTCATGGTTCACGTGTCGCCTCCCTCCGCCGCCGCCGCAACCCGTGCCCGCAACTCCGCGGCGCCGTTCTCCAGGTCGACCGAGATCCGTCGCAGCCGCCGCACGCAGTGGTTGTAGCCGGCCACCGCCGGGATCGCCACCGCCAACCCGAAAAGCGTGGTCAGCAGCGCATCCGCCACCCCCGGCGCCACCACCAGCACACTGGTGCTGCCGCTCGCGCCGATCGCCAGAAAGGTCTCCATGATGCCGTAGACCGTGCCCAGCAGCCCCAGCGACGGCGCAACCGACGCGATCGTCGCCAGCACCGCCAGCTTCGACTCCAGCCCCGCCTGCGCCTCGGTGACCAGCCGTCGCAGCAGCCGCTCCGCCTCCCGCTCCTCGGCCGCCCCGCCCGCGCCCCCGCCGGCATCGCCGCGCCGCAGCAGCAGCACCCGCGCCGCCAATCGCGGCAGAGGGGAGGGCGCGTACAGCTTGCTCGCCAGGGTCGCCAGCGGCGTCGCCTGGTCCAGATCCCGCAGAAACGCCTGCCCAGCGCCGTAGACCGCCCGCAACTCCCGCACCTTCACCAGAATGATGGTCCATGAAACCAGCGAGAGCAGCACCAGCACGGCGACAATCGCCAGCCCGATGCCGCGCAGATCGAGCACACTCGCCACCACACTCGGCGCCTCCGCCCCGCCCAAC
>JALXCG010000105.1 GCA_026991065.1 Gemmatimonadota bacterium
GCGCGGGGGAGGGTGAGGAGGGCACGGTTCTGCACCAAGCTAAATCACTGGCGCGCGGTTACCGCTCTTCCACTCCTCCAGCGAAGCGAGATACTGCTTGGCGGACGGGTTTTCCGGCTCGATATCCAAAGCCCGGCGATAGGCGCGTTCCGCTTCGCCGAACTGCCCCGCCATGTGATAGACAAGGCCAAAGGCGGAGAGGATGGTGGGGTCGTTGGGACGGCTCCGCAGTGCCGGACCGATCAGCGCCATCGCCTGGTTGAGCCGATTGGGATCGAGTTGCCCGCCGGATGCCATGGCAAAGTGCAGGTGGCAGGTGCCGAGCGCGGTTTGGATGTCGGGCTGCGAGGGGCAGAACTGAAAGGCCTGATTCAGTGCATCCTGCGCCTCCTGCCACTGGCCAAGGTTGCGGTGGCCGATCCCCAGCGCATACCAGGGCTGCCACAGGGCGAGCCCTTCGTGGGCTTCGAGGAAGGCACGAATCGCGGCCAGGTTGTCGGCGTTGTCCTCTTCCCAGATTCGCTCGGTGAGAGCATCCATCTCCTCGGCTTCATCGGGTTTGTCGAGCCCGAAGAGAGCCAGGCGGGCGTCGGCACCGGCGGTGCCCCGGGGATCCATTTCGGCGGCGCGCTTGAATGCGGCGATGGCGGCTTCGCGGTCATCCAGGCCGCGGTGGGCCTGGCCGAGCGCAACGATCGATGGAACATGGCTGGGCACGTGGCGCAGATGCCGCTGGAGGTAGGGGATCGCCTGGGCAAACTCTTCGCGCTCCAGAAGAATCGAAGCGTATTCGTAGAGCACCCCCGGCATCTTCTCCGGGCGGGCGACGGCTTTCTGGTAGAAGCTCTCGGCCTTCTGCTCTTCACCCTGGTCCTGATAGTACTTGGCGAGGTTGCGCAGTGCCGGGGTAAAGCCGGGATCCATCTCCAGAGCGGAGCGCCACTCCTGTTCCGCGCGCTCCATCTCGCCGCGATTGGCCAGGACCGTGCCGAAGCGCTCCCGAACCGCGGCGCCGAGCTTCTCGTGGGTTGCCAATTCGGCGTACAGCGCATCCTCCTCCTCTTCGCGGCCGAGGTAGCGATAGAGGTCGCCCAGGGCGAAACGGGCGGGGAGATAGTTGATATCCAGCCCGATCGCCTTCTGCAAAGCCTCTTCCGCCGCGTCGGTTTCCGGTGGCTGGGTAAAGGATGCATGAACTGTGGCCTGCATGTGCCACAGTTGAGCGGAATCGGGGAAGAGATCGAGCGCGCGTTGGACCAACGGCTTGGCGGGTTCGACCAACTGCGGTGTTCGCGGATCGATGAAACGCCCCAGGGTGGCGATCAGCCCCCCGAGAGCCTGCTGCGATCCAGGCATGGCAGCGGCGAGGTCGAAAAACGGCTCCATGGTGGACTCGAGCTTGTCCGCCGGCGGGCGCGCGCCGATCTCCAGGCGCGCAATGACATCGCGAATCTTGAAAAACGCTTGCAGCGCCGTGGAGGAGGGGAAGTCCAGATCCGCGGGGGTGGCGGCGCGGGGCCCCAGATCGAGGGCCTGGAGAAGCGCATCAGCCAACTGGCCGGGCAACTGCTCGAGATTTTCGCGGGCAACGACGATATCTTCGACCAGCCGGGAGGTCTCGGACTCGACATCCAGAATCTGCGCCCGCAGCGTGATCTTGTCTCCCTCTTCGACGCTGCCCATGATCACCTTGTTGGCGGCATGCTGGCGGCCGAATGCACGGGCCTGGTCGTCCGGCATGGGCTTGGTGAAAGCGACCAGGACCGGCGCCCCCTCTTTGGACTGGCCGGTCACGCGCGCATAGGCGGTGGCCAATTCAGGGCCGGGAACCAGCCGGGAAACAAGATCGGGCAGCCAACGGGCGATAAGAGCGAGATCGGAATCGGTTTGGGCACCCTCTGCGATGCCAGCAACCGAAAGCGGAAGAAATAGGGAGCGGATCACAAGCTTCTCGGCGGTTTGTGGTGGTCAATTCAGGCGGCGGAGCCGTCACATGAGAATTGGTGATGGTAGCGCTCCTGGCCCGCGAAGTCCAAGAAGTGTCCGCCGCCGGGCCTGAATCCTCTGGAGGCCCCCGCCGCCGGGCCTGAATCCTCTGAAGGCCCCCGCCGCGATCCCGGCTTCCCTGAGAAGTTCCGGTTGGCCCGGCTCGCCTCTAGGAGCGTGTCGCGCATTGGCTTTCGAGCCCCGCATTCGGGCCTGCTTCGAGATCAAGGCGCTGAATCCGCAGGAAGGCTGGTTGCCTTTCAAGGACTTAGCAACGCAGAGATCGGAGCAGGAACGAGTGCGGGGCGACGTGAAGACAATGCGCGACAGGCTCCTAGTGCAGAAACAATCGACGCAGCCAGGCGCAGAACCCGCAGGGCGTGGGTTGCGGCGCCCGCTGTCTGACCAGGTTGAGTTCTCCGTTGGGCGCAACAATCACCAGGTCGAGGCTACCATC
>JALXCG010000106.1 GCA_026991065.1 Gemmatimonadota bacterium
CGTTGATGAGGACCGGGGGCAACTCGGCCTCTTCTTCGGCGGAGGCCGGACCGGACAGCGCCAGGCAGACGCCCGCGGCAAGGGCGAGAAGGAAGCAGGGGAAGAGCGCGAGCCGGCGGGCGGGCGCCGGAGAATTGCGGCAGTGGGTTCTTAAGTTCAATAGCATAGTGCTTTTGAGTATAAGCCGATTTTCCGGGCGGGGCCGAAGGAGAATTGGTCTGCGTAGGTCATTCGAGCACCCTGGCCTACTATGACCTTCCTATCTGCTTCGTGCCAATCACAAGGATCACATCTAAATGCAGACGAAGATTCTAATCAGCGGTGCCAATGGTTTCATCGCCGGACATACGATCGAGGCGACTCTGGCGAGAGGCCACGCGGTTGTTGGTACGGTTCGGGATCCATCCGATTTGAGCAAGACGGCCCATCTGTGGGCGCTGACCGGCGCCGTGCAGCAACTGACCCTGGTGGCGGCCGACCTTACCGACCAAGATCCATTCAGTGCCCACGTCGATGTCGACACCATCATGCACATGGCAAGTCCCTACGCGATTGACGTCAAGGATCCACAGCGCGACCTGGTGGAGCCCGCCGTGAAGGGAACCCTCTCCATGTTGCGGGCGGCAGCCCAAAGCCGCCGGGTGAAACGGGTGATCCTCACGTCCTCAATGGCAGCGGTCACTGACCAGCCGGACGGCCGGGTGTTGACCGAAAAAGACTGGAACACCCGCAGTTCACTCAGGCGCAACCCCTACTACTACTCCAAAGCGATGGCCGAACGAGCCGCCTGGGATTTTGTGGAGCGCGAGAAACCGGCCTTCGACCTGGTGGTGATCAACCCCTTCATGGTGATCGGACCCTCTCTCACCG
The DNA here is from genome assembly GCA_026991065.1 of Gemmatimonadota bacterium. Classification (GTDB taxonomy): domain Bacteria; genus JALXCG01. Next base: position 871 of record JALXCG010000106.1, read on the forward strand.
CGGCGCTCAACGCCTCGAATCGAATCCTGGTGGACATCATCAAGGGCCGCTATCCGGCGATCATGGCCCTGACCTGGGGGTTTGTGGACGTACGTGACGTGGCCGCCGCCCACATTGCGGCGATGAACAACACCGCTGCCAACGGCCGCTATGTTTGCGCCAGCGATTGCATGGCGATGGGGCAGGTGGTCGGGTTGCTGCGCGAGTGCGGCTACAACACCGCAAAACTGCCGAAGATCGACCTCTCCGGCCCTCTCGGCACAACCCTCATGCGCTGGGCGAGTTGTCTGCAGCCCGCGGGGACCGGCTCCTACCTGCGCACCCACCTCGGCGCTGTTCCAAATTTCGACAACTCCAAGATCAAGCGGGATCTGGGGGTTGCGTTTCGTACCCCGGAGGAGAGCATTCGCGACACGGTGGCAGACCTGGAGCGGTGGGGGCACATCTCCAGGTAGGCCACGATAAAACCGCCCCCCGCGCTACTGCCGAAAGGTGGCGTGGCAGGTTACGCAATACCCCAGGGTGGTCTGCAACGCCCGCAGCGACTTGTTCAGATCTTTGCTCTTGAGCGTCTCGGCCAGGGCGTCCGCGCTCTGGTGGAACTCCAGCCCCAGACTGGTGAACTCCTCATTCCCGAACATGCTGCACATATTCTTCATCTCCGGTGTGAGGCCGAGCTTGGAATGGGCAGTTTCAGATGCCTGCTCAAATTTGCCCTCTGCCATGAGGCCGACGATGGCCTGTACCGCCTCCACGTGTGCCCGCATGTTGGCCAATTGATGTTTCTTCATCTGCGGCGATAGGCCGAGTGACACTCGGTTGTCGTTGGCGTGGTCCATCATGTGGGGGTGCTCCATTGTGCCCCTGGGATGTTCCATTGCACCCGTGGGGTGCTCCTCCTGGTCGCCCGCCAATGAGGCAAGGGCGACTCCTGTGCAAAGCAGTGCTCCAACGACAAACGGAAGTGGCTGAATTCTCATGGTGATTCCAGATACAATCAACTTGCTGAATTGGCGAATTGCGCGGCCTGGCTCATGCGTTCACCCTCAAACCCCGCGGATACCCGGTGCAGCGTGGTCAAGCGGAATCAGCAGATCCAAAGTGCGCACCAGAGCCTTGCAGCTTGCACGAATCCTGTCAACGGCGGGGAGGAGCGCGAGTAGTATCTGTGGATCGCCGGAAGCGCCCGGCGTCTCGGCGGTGAACTGTGCCGGCGCTGGGCCGTTCAGCCGTTGTTAACTCCGGCGTGGAGGTTGCATGAAGCGGAAAGACCACTGTGGAACATGCGCGGAGAAGGCAGGGTTGCCGCCCGGATCACTGGTATACGTGGGGCCCGAGAGTCACCCGACCACCCTCCACGCGATCCACTACGACGCCAACAGCTTCAGCGCCCGGCGCCTCGCCAACGACCAGGAGTTGCCCCCGCTTGATGCCGCCACGGCGGTGACCTGGGTTGATCTCCATGGCCTGCGCGATGTAGAGATGCTGGGCCGGATCGGCCAGCGCCAGAAGATCCATCCACTGGTGATGGAGGACATTCTTCACACCGGCCAGCGGCCCAAGGCGGAACTGTTTGACGACCGGATCTTCCTGGTGCTGAAGATGGTGCGCGCGACAACCGGTGCCCCCGCCGGACTGACCATCGAAATTGAGCAGGTAAGCCTGGTTCTCGGCCCCGGCCACCTGCTCACTTTCCAGGAGCGGGAGGGGGATGTTTTCGAGCCGGTGCGCCAGCGCTTGCGGGCCGGTGGCGGGCAGTTGCGCAAGTTCGGGCCCGACTATCTCGCCTACGCCTTGATGGACGCAGTGGTGGACCAGTATTTCACCGTAGTGGAGACGATCGGCGAAGAGATCGAGAGGCTGGAGGATTCCCTGGTGCTGGACCCGGGACCCGAGAGCATGGCCGAACTTCACCGTCTGCGCCGCACCCTGATCCATCTGCGCCGCGCGGTCTGGCCGCTGCGCGACGCCGTGGCCCTTTTGCTGCGTGAAGAGCACGCCCTGATCGCCCCCGCGACGCGGCCCTATCTGCGCGACCTGCACGACCATGTGATCCGGGTGATCGAGACCATCGAGACCAACCGGGAGATGGTCGCCGGCCTGCTCGACATCTATCTATCCAGTGTCAGCAATCGCCTCAATGAGGTGATGAAGGTTCTCACCATCATTGCCACCATCTTCATTCCAATGACCTTTCTGACCGGCGTCTACGGGATGAACTTCCGCCACATGCCCGAGTTGGAGCAGTGGTGGGGCTATCCCGCCGTGTGGCTGGTCAATCTGGCCATCGCCGTCGCCATGTTGCTCTTCTTTCGCCGCAAGAAGTGGCTCTAGGGTCACCCATGCTCTCGACCATCCTCAATTCCCTGAGCCGCTGGAGCCAGGAGTTCGCCGCGTCGACCTGGGCCCACGGTCTGCTGCTCCTGCTGACCTCGACCCTGGTTACCTGGTTTGGCGCCCTGCTGCTGGCCCGCCGCCTGAATGTCGCCAATCCCGCCGAGCGTTCGCGGGAAGAGATGATTTTGCGCCACCTGGTGCAAACATCACTCTGGCCCCTCTTCGCGCTCGGGCTGAGCGCCGCCGCCCTGGAACTGGGCTGGCCGTTCGGTCCTGAATTCTACGGCGAAAGCCGGCGCGTGCTCGCCATCCTGGTTTTCTTTCTGATCTATCGCTGGATCGATCTCTTGGTCGGGGAGTTCGCCCGCTCCGGCGTTCACCGCCGCCACATCCGCCGTGGCCTGTTGCCGACTTTCTTTGTTCTTCTGACTCTGCATCAGCTCGATCTGCTCAGTGTCATCACCAACTGGCTGGGGCGCCCCATGGTGCTCTTCGGCCAGGAGCGACTTTCGGCGCTGGCGGTGATCGGCGCGCTGCTGGTGCTGCTGGGCTCCTCCTTTGTTGCCCGGGTGGTTTTCGTGCTGATCGGGCAGCGCTTTCTCCCCGGTTTCGGGGTGGAACGCGCCCTTTCCGAGGCGATCGCCACCATCGTTCGCTATCTCTTGGTCGCGATCGGTTTTCTCTGGTGCATGGATCTGCTCGGGTTCGATCTGACGACAATCAAGATCGGTCTCGGAGCGTTGGGCGTGGGGATCGGTTTCGGCTTGCAGACCATTGTCAACAACTTCACCAGCGGCCTGATCCTGCTCTTTGAGCGCAGTGTCAAACATGGCGACATTCTTACCATCGATGGCACCGACGGCCGGGTCGAGCAGGTGGGGCTGCGCGCCAGTGTGTTGCGCACGCGCAAAGGCGACGATCTGATCATGCCCAACTCGATTCTGGTCGAGAATCTGGTCACCAACTACAGCTACCGCGACAATCTGCAGCGCGTCGACATTGATGTGGGCGTGAGTTACGAGGCCGACCCCAATGCGGTGCGTGATCTGCTCCTGGCCACCGCAAAAACATGTCGTTCGGTGCTCTCCTACCCGCCGCCTGCTGTGCTCTTTCGTGATTTCGGCACCAGCAGCATCGATTTTCAGTTGCGCGTTTGGACCAACGATCCGTGGAAACAGCCGCTGGTGCGCAGCGAGCTTCTTTTTGCCATCTGGTATGCGCTGAAGAAGGCCGGGATCGAGATTCCCTATCCACAGCAGGATCTGCATCTGCGGAGCGGGTTCCCGGAGAGCACCGGATCTCGTGAGTGAAGAGAGGAGCGACTGGCTGCGGGACGGGAACAGAGGGGGACCGGTGAGCCCCGCACAAAGCCGGCCGGATCGGGAAAGCGCGGGGCGCGGCGGGGGCGCGGGATTTGAGCCTGGAGCCGGTGCTGCTACAAGAGTCAGCCGGTTCGGCGAGAGTTGATGGGGTGCGCGGGGGAGCAACGGCCGATGGCGCGGCGGCGGGACGTTGCCGCGGAGCTTCATCTCTCAGTTTCTTTCAAGACGGGGATTCAGCACGCGCGGGTGACAAAGCGGCGCGGGTGGGAGCGCCGGGAATGGGTTCTGGACACCCTTTTGCCAGAGTAGTAACCTATTGAGTTTGCAAGTATTTTATCGATTCATTCGGCGTTCGGGCAGCGCGGTTGCGGTGCCGGCGCCAGCGGAGTTTTTTCGTGAGCGAACCAAAAGCCGATCGCCGTGTGCGTTTCATCTCCCGGCCGATCGAGTGGATGCTGGCCCTCATCGTGTTGCTGGGTGTGGGCTACGTCTACTGGTCTACGGTCGCGCCCGGTCTCACTTTCTGGGACGCTGGGGAGTTCATCGCTTGCTCGGCGATTCTGGGAATCCCCCACCCCCCCGGCACACCATTCTTCATTCTGCTGGGGCGGGTGGCGACGATCCTGATTCCGTTCGGCGAGATCGCCTGGCGGGTCAACATGGTCAGCGCGATCTCCAATGTGATGACCGCGGTGCTGGGCAGTTTGATCGTGTTCCGAATTGTGCGGCCGTGGATGCGGGAGATGCCGGAGGGGGTCGCGGATCTGCTGGCGGCGCTGGCCGGTGTTTGTGCGGCGGGTACCATGGCTTTCGCGTCGACAGTGTGGGCGAACGGGACCGAGGCGGAGGTTTATGGAGCATCCATGTTCTTCCTGCTCCTGGTAACTTGGCTCTCCGTGGTGTGGTATGACGCGGCCGGAACGCGCGGCGCGGATCGCTTGCTGGTTCTGGTGCTCTATTTGACGTTTCTCGCCATCGGCGTGCATATGCAGAGCCTGATGCTGGTCGGGCCGGTCTTCGTGGCGGTGGCGTTGCGGGATCCGCGCAAGCTCACCGACCCACTGCTCTGGGCGGTTGTCGTGGTTGCGCTTCTGGCGCTGATTCACACGACCGGTTTTCTTACTTTGACGACCGTGGGTTTGGTGGTCACGGGGGGCGTGCTGCTCTTGCGGGGAGGGCGCGGCGGAGCGCGCTGGCTCCTGCCTTTCGCGCTGTTTACGGTGATCGCGGTGGGCTATTCAACCCACATCTATATTCCGCTGCGCTCGGCGGAGAATCCGGCGATCGATGAGAACGATCCGGAAACCTGGGAGAGTTTCAAGGGGTTCCTGGAACGCAAGCAGTATGGCTCTGAATCGATGGCTGTGCGGGCGCTGACCCGCCGCGGCTCCTGGAAGAGCCAGCTGATTACGAACGAAAAGATGGGGCTCTGGAGGAACTTTACCGAGCAGTATTCAGATTCCCTCGCGGCTCACTTGATTTTCACTTTTGCCGGGCTGCTGGGACTCTATGTGCTTTTCCGGCGAGGGATCGGATTGGGGGTCTTGATCGGGCTGGCGATGCTCATCGGAACGGTGGGACTGGTCTGGTACTTGAATTTCTCCGACGGCAGCATGGGCATTAAAGAGGAGGTGCGCAATCGCGACTACTTCTTCACGCCGGGATTCATCTACTACGCGATCCTGATCGGTGTCGGCGTGGGTGGATTCCTGGAGATGCTCTATGGCTGGGTTCGCGAAAATGTGTGGGCGGCAGGCTTGCCGCTGGCGATTGTTGGGATTCCCTATCTTGTGCCGCTGGCGACCGGAAATGCGGGATTCATCGAGAACCTGGCGCTGGGGGTGGTGATCGTGGCGCTGCTGCTGCTTCTGGGTGGCGGCATCGTCAGGCTTTTTCCGGAGAGTTCGCGTTCTCAGGCTGCGGTCCTGGCGGGTGGCGCGCTGGCGGCCTTCTTCTGCGTTCAGACGCCGCTGGAGGCGAATTATTTCAGCCACGATCGGTCGCGCGATCGGATCGCGGAAGATTATGGGCGCAACATCCTTACCTCTTGCGAGGAGGGGGGCCTGATTTTTACCAACGGCGACAACGATACGTTTCCGCTTTGGTATCTGCAGGAAGTGGAAGGATTCCGCCGGGATGTTCGGGTGATCAATCTTTCACTGCTGAATACAGACTGGTATGTGGCACAGTTGCGTGATCGCGAGCCGCGCGTGCGGATCTCCCTGGATGATGCGGCGCTGGAAGCGCTGCAGCCCTATGTGATCGGCCCCAACCGCAAAGCGGTGCGCCAGCAGGACCGGATGATCGAAGAGATCGTGAAGCAAAACCGCTGGCGCAAACCGGTTTATTTCGCGATTACGGTTCCGGAGCAGAATCGGGTTGGGTTGGAGCGCTATCTGCAGATGGAAGGTTTCGTCTATCGCTTGCATCCGGAGCCGGTCGAGAAGAGCGTCAATACCGAGCGCACGTGGGAGTTGATGTCCAAGGAGTACCGCTACAATGGGCTGGCCGACCCGTCGCTCTACAAGGATAGCAATACGCTGAATCTGCTCAACAACTACGTGGCGGTGACCTACCAGTTGGCGATGCAGTTGCGCCAGGATGGCGACCTGGAGAAGGCGGCGGAGGTGCTGGAATTCGGTCTCGGGCGGGTCACCTGCACGCGCTGGGAGATTCCGGGAACGCTGGCGCAGATCTACGCCAAGCTGGGTCGCCAGGATGACGCGGCCGAAACGGCAGAGATGATTCTGCGCGATTTCGGCAATCTGACCGACGCGGTGAGCTATGCGGCCGGTGTGCTCTATCGGGCGGGACGGAAGGAGCGGGCGGAAGAAGTCTATCGTCGGGCGCTCAGCCTCTGGCCAACATCCGATGCGCTCAACCAGGAACTCTTCTCGCTGCTCTACCGGGAGCGCGATGACAAGGGCGCTCAGCAGGCGCTGGAAGACTGGTTGCGGGCGGCTCCAAACAGCAAGCGGGCGCGGCAGATCCGAGATCAGTTGTCGGCGCTGCCGGCAGCGCCCGCAGCGCCGCCAGCGCCCGCAAGAGAGAAAGAGTGAGGTCTCACTCCGGATCCCGCACCCGCAACTCGACCAGCTCCGAGGTGGTCACTACAGTCTGCTCCGGCCCCACCGAAGTGACCACGGAGCGCAGCATTCCGTCGCGCCCCCACCAGCTCTCCTCGATCACTTCCGCGGCGGCGCTGCGTCTGACATCGGTAATCAAATAGCACTCCACGGTTCCGGTGACCTTGCGCCAGGGTTCCTCCCATTCACAAACAGAGGTGCTGTCGGCACAGGGACCACGGCGCAGAACATTGATGTCGTACAGGACGACCTGGTCGTCACGGCCGTGGTTCCAGCGGGTGGTCTCTACCCAGCCATCGACCCAGTTGGTGAGTGAATCCGGGCCCTCTTCGGGGGTCGTCAGAGGGTAGGTGAGCAGGGGGCGCGGTTCGGTAAACTCGCTGATCGTGCCGTTGCTGAAATCCCCGATCGCACCGTAGGTGATGTCATTGTCTTCCGCCGGCGCAAAGCGAAACCAGGTTATGGTGCTATCGGTGATGCCGCCCACCCGCTGCACGCGGGTAACAGGAATGGCCCCGGTCCAGATGCCGAAGGTTGTGTCGCTCCCCACCGTGACTTGCAGCGTGCCCAGTTCCGATTGATCGACACGGCCGTCGCCGGGGGTCGAGTCCCAGGTGCGCTCAACGTTGTAGATATAGCGATCGCCGGCAACGGGGGAATGG
>JALXCG010000107.1 GCA_026991065.1 Gemmatimonadota bacterium
CGACGCAGGATGAGATGCTGGCGGAGGTGGAAGCCGCGGTGATCGCGCTGCAGGGTGACGAAGCAACCACCAGCGTGGCGCTCTGCGGCACCAGCTACGGCGGCAAGGTGGCCTATGAAACCGTGGCTCGCTTCCCCGAATTGAACATCCGCTACGCGCTGCTGATCTACCCTTCGAAGCCGCATACCACGCATGAAGAGAGCGCCGCCATCCGTGCCGACATCCTCGATCTGGTGGGCGAGGTGGATCCGTTGCGCCCGGCGTCGGATTGGATCGCGGAGCAGATTGCCGAGTACAACGATGCGATCGATTTTCGCTATTTCGTTTACTCCGCCGACGATTTCCCCAACGAGGCGCACCACGGCTACTTTTTCGCGCCGAGCCCGGATGCTTTCAACGAGGTGGCGATCGACAGCATCATTCGCTGCCTCGATTATGGTGCCTGGCGCACGGGGGAAGCGGGAACACCGCACTGGTTGAGCGACCCCGCCACGCTGCACTCGGAGAACCTGCTGCGCTTCGCTGACCGGGATCGCGGCGGCCGCCGCGACGTGACCGAGAAGCCGCACGGCGGGGCGCGCAAGCGCTAGAAGTCTGCCACTCAGCGGCTTTCGGGCCCCGGGATCGGGTCTGGCTCAAGATCACGGCGCTGAGTCCGCGGGAAGGCTGGTTGCCATTCAAGGAGTCAGCGCAACCAGGACGGCTGCGGGGCGCCGTGCAGAGAATGCGCGACCGGCTGCTAAGGCGTTCCGTCGGAGTCGGCAGCGCCGTCGCCGGCAACGTCACCATCCTTGAGTGCATCCATCACGGTGTCGAGATCGGGCAGGGTTTCGCCGTCCGGCAGGGCATCGCGCCGGGTGGAGAGCGCATCGCCCGCCTGGCCGGCAACCGCACCGAAGTCGATGCCGGCAGCCTGGTCGCGGGCGCGGCCGGCGAGATCGTCGAGCCAGGAGCGGCTGTTTTCGCCCATATTGGCGGCCATTTTATACCAGGGTGACTCGGGATTGGTGAGGATGGCGTAGCTTCTGGATTCTTCGAGTGTGGCGCGATAGGAGGGCACCAGCCAGGCCGCGGGAAGCAGAAAGAGGGCGACGATCAACGCCCCCTGCAGCAAGCCGACCGCCCCGCCGAAGAGCATATCCACCGCGCGCAGCGGTGTGGCGTGGATCGCCCGCACCACCAGGCGGCCGATCAGGCCCACCGGCAGGGCGCCGGCCAGAAAGGCCAGCGGCACGGCGGCGATGGCAGCGACCGAGTCGGAACCGAGCGGCCCGCCGAGGGCCGCGGCGATCGGCGCGCGAAACACGATCACGCCGATGACGCCGGCGGCGATCACCACCAGACCGACCAGACGAATGAGGAAGCCCTTGCGGGCACCGAGCAACGCCATGAGGGCGAGGATGCCCAGGGCCAGGATGTCGAAACCGTTCATCTGCACGCTGAGATCTCTTTCCGGTTGGCGCAATGACGCGACGAAGAGGGGTGGTGCCGCCGACGCGGCGCAGGGACCGGTGCGGCGCGGCGGCGCAGGTGCGGGTTGCTGCGATGGCCCGGGCGGCGCAGCCGGATGCGGTGGCGTGACGGCAACCCCGTGAGAGGGCCGGGTTCAGGGCCGGGGCCAACCATGGGGTTGCGGAGAACCATAGTCCCTGGGGCGCGGGCGGTAAACAGAAACGGCACGGCCCGGCAACGGCGCGTCACGCATCGCTGCCGGGCCGGCCGGAGGTGGGGCGATGGCGACGACTGTTTTTGCAGCGGCCGGAGCCGGGAAGGGGCGGCGACTGAACACGATCCTGGCGGTCCGGAGGGAAAGTTGCTGCCGGCGAAGGGCCTGGCGCGCGCCGGAGCCGAGGGCGGTGCACAGACAAAAAAGACGACAAGGCGGGAAAAAAGAGGCGCGACGGATGCGGCAAGTGGGTTGCCGGCGGGGCTTTGCGACGGCAAAGTTGAGCGGTGAGGGGTGGAAACGGCGAGCACGGGCGGGACGGCGTGCTAAAGTTAGTTATTTGCCACCATCATTCCGGCTGGAGCCCGCCCATGAATCGCCATCCGATGACATTGACGCAAAAGATTCTTGCTCACCACGCACGCGGTTTGGCGCGCCCTTGGGTGGAGGCCGGCGATTTCCTCCAGGTGCGGGTGGACTGGACGATCGCCAGTGAGTTGGCCTGGAATGGGATGGATCGAACCTACGAGTTGCTGGGACGACCACCGGTGCATGACCGGGAACGGTTCTATCTGGCGGTCGATCACACGGTCGATCCGATCACGCTGGCCAACGATCCGACCGCGCAACGGTTGACCAAACTGTCGCGCGATTTTGCCCGGGAGAGTGGAATTGTCCATTTTTATGACGCGAATGAGACAATTCTGCATACCAAGTTTTATCGCGACCTGGTGCAGCCCGGGGAGTTGGTGCTGGGGGCGGATTCGCATACC
>JALXCG010000108.1 GCA_026991065.1 Gemmatimonadota bacterium
GTATAACGACGCATCCGTTGTGCGCTCGCCGGCGGCGGAGTCTCGAACAGATAACCATAGACGCAGTGCCAGGGGCGCTCGCACTTGCTCTCACATCCCCCTTCCTTAATACAGCCCAATTCACGCAGCGCATGCCCGAATGCCCCACGCAGCGCGGACCCCGAATGATCACGCAGGAGAAGCGGATCCAGCGCCTGTGCCTGCACCACGAGTTGTGCCCAGCGGAAGCCCCGGATCGCCTCGCGGAATGTGGCCACGCGCCCTGCATCGCCGTCCTTTTGTAGTTGCAATGGCGGTCTCCTATTCCCATCGAAAAGTGAAGTACACAGTTTACCTCCCTGGCGACGATCGTTGGAAGAAATAATTACACTCGCGTCGCTCCGCTCCCCCACCTGCTACGCGGGCGCCCCCTGAACCGAGACATTTCACGGGATTCCTTTCTCCTTTTTCTGTGCACCGCCTTCGCGCCTTCCGGAACCGATCGCGGCTCGCAACGGAGCAGAGAGCCACAACCGCTTTCGGGATCCGGCCGAAAACGCACGCCTGAAGGGGAGAAGCACTCGGCGCCACCAAGCGCCACCCACACACCAAAACCGGTTGCGCGGGAGACATCGCACCCGCCCCACTGAGCCTTCTTTTCGACGATCTCCAGCCGACGCTCCTGCTGGAGCCGGGGGCGATGCTCCCCGGGGACCGTGAAACCCCGAAGAACTGGCCCGCCTCGGCTCCAATCGGTCGGTTGCCGTATTCCAGCTGCAGCGCTCCTCCCCAACAGAGAAATCGTCCGAACGGGCTCCGTCCGCCCCCCCCAGCCGGCGCAGAACAACACAACGGTGCCGGTGTCCGAGCAAAGCCAAGAATGTACCAGCGAGACCGCACCATCGTTGCCGCTCCGGCCACAAGGTGGAAACGGCGTGGAGCTACAACCGGAAGGCGACTTTTCTCCGGTTTCCGCGGAGATCGACGCTGTTCTTGTCAAAGAGATAGAGGCACACTTCCCTACGGACCTGGCGGAGCAGTTCGACATGTTGCTCGCCGAGTGCTGGGAACAACACGATCCGGTGGCGGTGGCCAGGGCCTGGACTACCCCAGCGGTGACCGTTCACTTGGCCGCGCTCATCCGGATCTTTGAGAGCGCCGGCGGCGACTCGCCCCGGGCACGTCCACGGCAATGGATTCTCGCTGCTCTTTACCACCAACGCGGTGACGTCGGCAGTGAGCTGATCGCCATGGAACAGGCGGTTACCGATGCGCCGCACGACGTGGTCGCCATCTGCGCCCTTGCCCGCTGCGCCGCGGCCAACGGCTACAAAGAGTTGGCCGGAACCACATTGGATCGAGGCATTGCCGGCAATGCCGAGGCCGGAACGGTCCTGTGGGATGTGCGAGCACAGCTCCATCGACGATTTCAGCAGTACAACAGCGAGGTCGAGGTACTCGAACGGTTGGTGGCGATGACCACGGAGACAGAAGACCCCCAACGCCATGCAGCATTCCAACTGCGCTTGGGCGTGGCGCTGACCCACTTGGGACTCCGCGAACGGGCGATTCGGTCTTTCAGCAAGACAATTGAACTCGACCCCACCGGCTCGAAAGCCTACATCCACCTGGCCCAGATTCTGGAGCAAACCAATCAACTCCGGAAGGCGGAGAGAACGCTGGAGCAGGGGGCGGAAGTTTCCACGGTGCCGGTACCGATTCTTCAGTCCTTGGCCGCGATGCAGCAGCGCCATCACAACTACCGCAAAGCGGAGCAAACCTATCAGCGCCTGCGGCGGATCGCTCCCGACGAATTGGGCCCCTGCTTGCAGCTCGGCTGGCTGCTGGCTCGTCGCAAACAGGTAACCAAGGCCATTGAGTGCTTTGAAGATGCCTTGAACATCTCACCCGGGCACCCCACCGCCAGCAACTGGCTGCGTCGGTTGCGGCGCGATCCCCACTCCTACTCCGGCGCCCAACTCCAGTGGCGCAATATCGAATTGCGGGAAGATGCCGACGTGGTTCCGCTCCTCGGGCAGATGCCGGCCGGGATCGCTGAGTACCTCGACCTGGCTCGATCCGCGGGCGATCCGCCGGCGGAATGGGAATCCGCTCGCAGGTTCGATGCAGTCGAATACAAGGAGGCCTACAACCAGGCAATCATCGCCCAGCAACCACAGGCCCGGTTGGCAAAATTTGCGCGGGCGGCCTATCTGGGAGTTGCCGGGGGCTCTCCCGAACCCGCATTGGCCGCATTGATCAACGTCGCCATTGCGATTCCGTGGGGCGGAACCCGGTGTGCCACCAAACCGGCCACGCTGCACAATTACGCGCTGGCCGCGATCTCTCTTTGCGTCAACTTCAGCAGCGGCCTGGCAGACCACTGCAGGCGCCACCTCCTGCACCCATTGCTGACCGGAATCAGTCGTTTCAGCGGCGATCGACACCATCTGCTCTA
>JALXCG010000109.1 GCA_026991065.1 Gemmatimonadota bacterium
CGGATCAATCCGTCGGTGATGACCAGAGCCGGGATGACCGCCTGCCCCGCAACCACCAGCGCGGAGCAGCCGGCCAGCCACACGTTTTGCAGCGGTTCCCGCTGCTCCCGCAGAAAGAGAGCCGGCATATAGAGAAGTGCGAGCACGGCGCCGCAGCAAACCAGGTTCGCCAGGACCACTTCGGCCAGCGCGGCCGGTTCGATCAGAGCCCCCGGAGCCGCCAGCAAACTGACCGCGACACCAAGCAAACTGCCGGCGGCGGCGGTTGCCCACAGCAGCGCCCACGGGTAGCCGCGGATCAATCCACGTATCCCAACGCGCGCAGCCGGGCTTTCAAGTTTTCATCCATCTCCACCGACTCGATCGATTCCCCGGCGAGCTGGCCATGGTCGCGCAGCCAGTCCTGCATCGCCTGCTCCAGGCTGCCGGCGATCTCCGGTGGCAAGTCGGCGGCGGGAGTCGGCTTGTGTTGTCCCGCCGGCGCATCTCCCAGTTCCGCCGAAAGCAGAACATCGCCGTCGAAATAGGCGCGAATCTTGCCTTGGACCAGAACCCGCTTGCCCTGCCATTCACTCACCACCACGGTTTTCGATTGAAAGCCGGGCTCCTGTTGGAAGTAGGGGAGCAGACTGTGCCCGGAGAGCGGATCGGGTGGCGTGACGTGAGCGAAATCAACCACGGTCGCTGGCACGTCGACCAGAGAAACCACGTTGCTCACCGTGCCGGGGTGGGGGATCAGCGGTGGATAGCGGATGATGAGCGGCACGTCCACCAACTCGCTCAGCAGAGAGTTGCCGTGATAGAGCAGCCCCTCTTCGCCGAAGTGTTCGCCATGGTCGGCGGTGATGATCAGGAGGGTGTTGTCGAGTTCTCCCTTCTCCTTGAGAAAATCGAAAAGGCGTTGCAGTTCCTGATCCAGGTACTCGATTTCACGGTCATATTTGGCGAGACAGTAGTCGATTTCGCGCTGGGTGAAATCTTTCGGCAGGCGATGCTGATGGTCGGCCAGGACCGCGGCAAAGCGCTGCATGAGGCGGCTGCCTTCAGCCGGAGTCAGGTAGTCCTCCTCCGGCATTTCGAATGCACCCTTGAAATCCTCGGGGGGAGTCCATGGGAAATGAGGGTCGACGTAGTTGGCGAAGAGGAACCAGGGGCGGCCGACAACCTGGCGCAGGTAGCGCAGCACAACCTCGTTGGTTAAATCCCCCGATGGCGGGCGCGGAAAATTAAAGCGCCGCCGCAATTCGGTGCGAAAAGCGAAGTGCTGGCGGCGGCTCGGGAAGAAGACCGCAAACCCCGGCGTGCGGCAGAGCCACATGATCGAGGCTCGCACATTGCCGACCGAGTCATCGTAAACATCGAAGCCCTGGCCGAACTGGAAAACACTGGATAGCTGCGGGTTGGAGACGACGCCGAGCGTGGCGTAACCCTTTTTCGACAGCAACTCCGCCAGGGTGGTGTTCCACGAGGCGAGGGTGCGGCCGTTGCTCTCGCCGAGGCCGTGTTCCGTGGGAAAGCGACCGGTGAGGAGCGAGGCGTGGGGTGGCGCGGTGTAGTTGGAAGTTGAGACCGCGTGCTCGAAGCGGATCCCTTCGGCCGCGATGCGATCGAGGTTGGGCGAGGTGGGTCGCTTGTAGCCATAAGCACTAACGTGGTCGGCGCGCAGATTGTCGATCACGATGATGGCGATGTTGGGTAGTTTTTCAGCCGGAGCGGCGGTCCACTGCACGCGCGAGTGAGCGGCATTCCAGGCGGCGCTGCCGACGCTGTAGAGAATGCCGCCGCCGAAGAGCAGCCAGCCGATCAGAAGAGCGCTGGAAACCAATTTGCGCCGTCCGCCCAGGCGCGCGCCGAGCCAGCCTGCGGCGCCGGCGAGCAGGAGAGCGAGCAGGAGGGCCGGGATGACGCGCAGGAAAGAGAGAGCATTGGCCGGGCCGTGGTAGAGCGCGTGGATCGGTGCCGGCAAGAATGCGACGGTGGCCGCTGCCGCCCAGATCGAGAGCGCTCTTCGATCATCCGATGCGCTGTCGGGCTGCCCCTGCCGGTGCCGGATGAGCCACCAGATTCCCCCGCCCACGAGCACGACCACGGCCGTCTCAAGTAGGCCGAGGAGCAGGTAAAATCCGGCCGCCATGGAATAGAACCAGGGGTTGGGCAGGCCCTCGGCGCGGATGAAATCAAACGCGCTGATGAGACCCAGCAGAATTGAGATTCCGAGAGTTCCGGAGAGTGCCGAGGCCGGAAGTGATCGAGTCCAAGAACGGCGTTGCATGCGGCTCCATTTGCTTCGGGAATGTGCGAAGAGAAAAGTGTACCAGATTCCCGTGCAACTTGCGCGGCTCTCGATCAACCACGGCAAGAAGCAGTCGCTCCGCGCGGCGGCGCCGGTTTTCGCGTCCGTCGCACTGCTCGCTGCGTGTGTCAGCGGGGGTAGGACGCGGTCAGCATGATCTGGCTCTCACGGCTATCCGCCGCGGCCAGCAGGTGGCAGCGCGCCTGCAGCAGGAGTGGCCCCAAAGGGCGCGCCAGGTTAAGATCGAGCGTGCCGACCGGGCTGGGGGGGGCGTCGATCGTAAGTGCTTGTTCAACGCCGAATCCCGCCTCGATCGAGCCGTGCCAGAGAGAGGGGGAGAGGTCATCCGGGAGCGGGCGGTGGCGCCATCCGAGGGTGGTCAGCAGGCGTCCGAAGCGGGCCGGGGAGAAGTACTCCGGCACTTCGTGGTGGAACCCCTTTACCTCGGTCAGGACACCAATGAGGAGTGACTGATAGGCCGGGCCCAGGGCGATTGCGATCCGGCCATCTCCTTGCCAGAAGGCGTTGTCGTCATCAAGGCGCGACCCGGCGGCGTGGATCTCCAGGCGAAAGCGGTCGTCCAATACCGATGTGCCGATGCGCATAAAGGCGCTCTCGCGGTCGATCTCCCGGTTGAGTCCCTCCAGGGTCTCGGCCCATCGACGCCGTTCGACGCCGGCCACCAGGACGCTCTGCGAGTCCTGCCGCAGCGCCACCGCGGCGCCTCCGGCAGTGTGGGCGGAGAGGCCGGCGGCTCCGGAGGAGTAATCGACATCCGCCACGAGGCCGATGGAAGCCGTCGCCAGATCGGGCGGATAGCGGCCGCTCAACGCGACGCGGTGGACACTCGGCGTGGGCCGGGCCTCCGCCTCGCGCGGCGCGAAGAAGCTGGTTTGTGCGAGGCGCAGGTCGATGCCGCGCCAACTGCCGGCGGCGATCTCCAGTGACTGCACGCCGATATCGACGCCTCCGTTGCGCCCGTGGCGACTGCTGCGGCGGTAGCTGGAGCGGGTTGCCGGGGGGGAGGCCGGATAGAGATATTCGAGCGGCATGCCGGCACCCGGCCGGGGGGCCAGGATGCCCATTGCCAGGCGTCGCTTCTCCCGTTCCAGCGAGAGTTGCCGGTCGACCGCGACCAGACCGCTTCGCGCCGGCGGATGGTTCGGCCAGCGCTCCAGAATCTCCGCGTATTTCTTGCGGGCGCCGCGCAGATCCCCGCGCAGACGCTTTTGCGCCGCCTCCGCCTCGGCCCGGATATCGGGACGCTCCGGCGCCGCTTTGACCAGGGCCTGCCACGCCAGCTTGCCATCGCCACTCGCGCCCAGGCGAGTCAGCAGGCGAGCTTCGGCCAGCGCCCAGTCGAGGCGCCCGGGGTCAAACTCCAACAGGGTCCGGTAGTGGGCCAGCGCGGACTCCAAGGAGTCCGCCCGGATCCACATCTGGGCGGCGGCGAGGTTCAAGGCAGGAGAATCGGCGTGGATCCGGCACAGCGAATCGATCGCAGTCGCCGCCGCGCGCGCCGCGGCTGTTGCGTCGGCAGGGATCGCCCAGGCCCGCGCGAGAAGGTGGTCGATCGGGTTCATCACGGTCGAGTCGGCTGCCGCCGGCTGTGGCCACTCGGTAAGCAGCGGAGTGGGAATCCGGTTGAGCCGGGCCAGTTCCAGCGCTGCCAGCGGATCTTCGGGGTGCTCCTCGATCCGGGCCCGCAGCAACTGATTGGCCGCCCGGCGCTTCTCCGTCACCGCCAAGGCCCGGGCAGCGGGCAGTCCCGCCGAACAGTTCCCGGCCGCTACCAGAGAGTCGGCGGCGGTGCCGGCGGCAACCGGCCAGTGCGCGGCAGCGGCCAGGTCGGCGCGCAGCCGCAGCCGCGCGCAGTCGTGCCCCGGTGGCCAGGTGCGCAGTTCCCGCCATGCCGTGTCCCAGGCGCCGGTTGCCGCCAGCCAGCGCACCTGGTCGGCGCGGATCTGCAGATCTTCGGCGAACGCCTTGCGCAACGCCGCGAAAAGCGCCTCATCCGCGGCACCATCGGTGTTGCTGCCGGTCTGGTGCAGGGCCCGCCAGGCCAGCAGCTCGGCCAGCCGCCTGGCGGCGGCGGGATTGCCCGGTTCCTCCCGCCAGTGAGCGGCGAGAAGAGTGATCGCAGCATCGACCGCTCCGCGCTCCTGCAGCAACCGTTCCGCTTGCAGCCGCCACCATCCGGCGGGGCGCTCAGCGTCGGGCGTGCTCGCCCAGCGGTCGAGGATGGGGGCTGCGCGCTCAACCGCTCCCAAGCCCAGGTAGGCGGCCGCCCGCAGCAGTTCATCCTCGGGCTCGCGCAGTGGCGGCACCACCCGGTCGAGTCCCGCCAGCGCAGCATCGAAGCGGCCGGTGGCCACCCGCGCGCGGGCCAGTGCCCGGCCAACCGGCGGCAGTGGATTCTCATCCCACAGCCGTTCCAGAAGTGGCAGGCGCTCCGCCGGTGGGCGCGATTCGGCCTCGCGCAACGCGTTGGCCACAGTGCCCCCCTCCGGCATCGGAGTCAGCGCCAGCGCCTCTTGCCAGGCGCCGCTCGCCAGCAGCGCCTCCCGGACCGCGCGGCGCAGAACCGCGTCTTGGGGCGCCACTGCCACTGCCCGGGGACCCAACGCCGCCGTGGTCGCCGTGTCTCCGGCAGCCCACGCGCTGCGCACCAGGGCGTGCAGATCCTGATCGGAGCCGGTGGTGTCCAGCAACTCTCGCCACAGCGCCGCCGCCCGCGCCGGCCGGCCGGACTCTGCGTAAGCCCGTGCCAGGGAGCGAGCGACCCGCAGATCTCCCGGAAGCAGCAGATGCAGCGCCTCCAGCGGTTCGGTGGTGTCGAGTCCCGCCTTTTCACGGGCTTGAACCGAGAGTCGCAGGATCGCCGCATCCTGCTGCCCGGCGGCGATCAGCTCATCCAGAACCGTCGCGGCGTTTTCCGCCGTGCCCAGGCGCAGATAGGCTTGCGCCAGGGTGAGCCCCAGGCGGCGCGATGTCGGTTTCCGCCCGTAGAGTTCCTCCAGCGGCGCCAGTTGTTCGATCTTACGCGCCAATCGAGCCTGTGCCAGCGCCTTGCGTTCCTCCGTGGGCGCTGTTTTGCGATTCCCGCCGCCGTTCCCGGTGGCAGTGGAAGCGCGGCCCGTGCCCGCACCCGCGCCCGCGCCCCGGTCGCCGCCGCCCGCCTCGAGCTTCCTGATCTCGGCCAGGGCGGCGGCATCCTGACCGCTGCGCAGCAGGGCTTCCGCCAGACGATCCCGCGCATACCGGTTCTCCGGCTCGGCTTGTACCACCCGGCGGAGTTCCTCGGCGGCCTCCTTGGGGTGCCCGGCGCGCAGCAGATTGACGCCCACCTCCTGGCGCAGGCGAATGTCGTTCGGCAGTTGGACCAGCGCGGCGAGCAGGTAGGGGGCGGCTTCCGCGCTCCGTCCCGCCTTGGCCAGTGCTTCCCCCAAGGCGCGCGTGGTCCAGAGATCACCGGGGTTGCGCTCCAGCGCCGCTTCCAGGTCATCGATGGTCCAGTTGCGTTTCGCGGCGGTCGATTCGGCGTCCTCGCTTGCGCCGGTCGGGGGCCCGGGTTGCTCCTCCGGCTCCGCGATCAGCGCCCGCGCCTCCTCCACTTTGCCCGAGGCCAGAAGGGCCTGAGTCAGGGCCACCTGGAAATCGGCATCCTCCGGATGCTCCGCGGCCATGCGCTGCAGTGTGGCGATCGCCACGGCGGTCTGCCCCAGCCGCAGCAGCACCCGCGCTCGCTCCAGCTCCTCCTTCGGCGTCAACGGGGCGAGCGCATCTGCCGCATTGAAGCGCGCCAGCGCGACCTTGGCGTTGCCGATCTGCATGGCCGTGCGCGCGGCCTCGATGTAGGCGCTTCGCTCCACCGGCGCCGACTCCGCCCCCGCCGCGGCGACGCCCGGGTGAACCCCTCCGCACAGAGCGAGCAGCAGCCCGATGGTGATCCATCTGCCGGTCATGACTGATCATCCAATGCGCGCTGAAAGAGCGGTGCGGCTTCCTCGTACCGGCCCCCCTCCGCCAGCACCAACGCCAACGCCAGCGCCTGTTCCTGATCGTCCGGGGCAAGCTCCACCAGCCGCCGGTGGATTTCGACGCGCTCCTTAAGAGTGCCGATTCGATCGAGAACCGTCGCTACCCGTTCCAGGGTGTAAAGGTCATTTCGGTTCCGCGCCAACCGCAGGAGCGGTCCGCGGTAGCCCGGACCCGGCTTCGGATCCCGCAGCGCTGCGGTGAGGGCAATTGCATCACGCCGCACGATCCGGAAGAGCAACCCCGTCTCGGCACTGACCAGGAGCGCCACCAGGATGAATGCATAGCGCTTCATGCATCTCCCTCCGGGGTTTCTGCTTGTTGCGGCGCGGCAGCTCCCAGAAGTGTGTCCTCCAACTCGTTCAGCAGCTCGTCGAGTTGCGCATCCTCCAGCGCATCGATCGGGAGATTCTCTGTGCTGCCGGCGTCCAACTCAGCCAGCCGGGCATCCAGCTCGTCCACATCCAGCGTGTCGTCACCGGCGTCCACGTTCAGCGCGGCTGTGACTGCGGCATCCAGCTCGTGGCTGGTCTTCGCTCGGGGCAGGAACTCCGGCCTGTCATCGGGCACGTCATTGCTCTCCATGGCGCTGTCGGCGCGACCGCTCTCCGGCGCCACCCCTCTCTCTTCATTCTTTGGCGATTCCTCCCGGTTTTCGGCTCCGTCCGCTTGCCCGGCCTCTCCGGCTCCACCCGCATCCATGTCCACGGCCTGCCCGGCTCCGCCCGCGCCAGCATCCGCCGCCACCCCGGTCTCCACCCCAACTCCTTCCTCGCTCCTCTCCGGCTCCTCCGCGCGCTCCTCAGCCCGGTCGCCCTCTTCAGCCCCGCTTCCGTGCTCCTCCCGGCTATCCGCATCGCTCTCCCTCTCGCCATCCCCATCGCCCTGGCCGTCGCCGACCTCGTCACTCACCCCGCTCTCCACCTCGTCGTCGTCGTTCCTCAACCCCCGGCGGGAGATCGCATCGTGCTCCTCGTCCCACGGATCGAGGAACAGCGGCGCACCCTGCGGTGCCGCCACATGCGCCAGCGCCGCATTGGGTTGCAACAGATCCAGCCCCATCTCCCAAACATCCTCCTGCTTCTGCACCACGCGCACCACGCGGGCCTGCAATGGGCGCGGCAGCGCGGGATGCAACACCCGCACCAACACCACCGAGTCGAGCGCCGCCCCGCGCGATGTCCGCAACGCCAGGCCGGTCGCGCTCACATTGATCGTCGACCCATCCACGCGCCCGCCCTCGACCCCGTCGATCTGCACCGCCAACTCGGCAGCAAACCGAGGCGAGCGTCGTTTCGCCGCGCGCCGCACCATCTGGCGCGCGCGTTCGACCGATTTGGGTCGCTCCGCCCGCAACTGCTCCGCTTCGGCGCGCCGCGCATAACGCGCCAGCGCGCAGCGATCCTCCCTGGCCGGGCGCAGGTAGTAGCGGTGCTCCGAATCACCACCTCCCGGTTCGCCATAAACCACGGTTCCCCGCACTGAAACCTTGCTGCCGTGGCCTTCGAAGGAGACCAGATAGGACTGCCCCAGTTCCAGCTCTTCATAGGCCAGCACACCGATGCCCTGACCGCTGATGTCGCGAATGACGCACTCGATGTGGTCGCCCCAGTCCGCGTCGTGAATGGCATCTGTCTCGCTTTTCATTCGGCGACACTCGCCGGCCACGGTCAGCGGCGTGCGACAGCGACTCACCAACTGGATGCGCTCGATTTGACGGCGCAGCAGCCAGCCCGCGCAGAGCGCGGCAAGTCCCGCCCAAGCCAGCAGCAGAAAATGGGCGGACCGCTCTTCGTAAAGATCGAAGTAGATCCCGAGTCCGACCCAGTTGGCGCCGGCCCAGAGCAGGGTGGCGAGGATGGCTGTTGGAGCCACCCGCATCCGCAGCGATGGCGTCCCCGCAGCCCCCCGCCGCCCCCCCC
>JALXCG010000110.1 GCA_026991065.1 Gemmatimonadota bacterium
GGCCAATATACGGGCGAGCATTCGCTATGGAGAGCGAGTAGATATCTTCGAAATGTTCTTTCCAGATCACATCAAGGGAAAACTGACTGCTCACTTCCTGCTTGACCACACTCGTCACACGCCTCGCGACTTCATTCAGCTACTGAATTACCTGAAGCAGTACTATCAGAAAGGGACATTCACAGAGAGGCAGGTTCTCAGCGGAATTCGTAGCTACTCGAATGATTACTTCCTTCCAGAGATTCGCGACGAACTTGCGGGGTATATTTCAAGGACTGCAGCACAGAATTTTATGGACACGGTCTCACGACTCCGAAAGAGATCGTTCGAGTACAGTACGATAGAGGAGCTATGGCCAAGGAATGCAAGCCATCTCGGAGATGTGTTGAGTACTCTCTTTGACTGCAGTGGAATAGGGAATAAATGGATTGACAATAGAGGCAACGCTCGATTTGAGTTTCGGTTTCGCAATCGAAACGCCGCATTTGACAAGCATACCACAATCACGCTTCATCGGGGAATGTGGAAGGCCTTGAACTTGGCTTGAGTAGGTGCGCTTGTCAGCCACCTGGTATCGACGTTTGTCAAGATAGATGTCGCAGTTTTCACGCTGCACGCGTTTCTACTGACATTGCTTCCGATGACTCTTGTCGGCGGTGGCCAGGAATAGCACGAAACTGGTGTTGAACCCGCGTTACTCGACCTCCCCCCTCTGTCAGGGTAGAAGTCGCCCGATCGATATGAGATTCTAAGAAGAAGCAAGAGAGGGCGAATCGAGGAGAGAATGCGTTATTCCAGTGAGCGCAAAGAGGCCGTACTGAAGAAGATGCTGCCGCCGAACAGCGAGATATTGTCAAATGTTGTGGATGGCGGATGTCCGCATGACTCTCAGGCGGCTTCTTCGAGCTTGACTCCGTCGACGTAGGTCACGTTGTTGATGACCTCTTCGACGACGTTTGTCAACATAGATGTCGCATTTTTCAGGCTGCAAGCGTTTCTACTGGCATTGCTTCCGATGACCCTGTGTTGTCCGGGTTCAGGTACACGACCTCGACCTTGCGCCAGTTTCGGATCGCGCCACTCCAACGTTCCGGGTGCCGAGCCTTGGCCGCCTCGTAGACCGCCCTTCTCTTCGCCAGGATGGCATCGTCTTTTCCTCTGTGGCGTTGGTTGGGTGTGACGTACCGGACGCCACTGTGACGGTGCACACCGTTGTACCAGGTTACGAAGGTATGGACCCAGTCCCGCGCTGCTTCGATGCTGTCGAACGGCTTGGTTGGGTAGGCAGGGCTGTATTTCAGGCTGCCGAATAGACTTTCCGAGTAGGGGTTGTCGTTGCTTACCGAAGGCCGGCTGAAGGAGGGCACAACACCCAGCTGTTGCAGCGTCGCCAGCATGGTCGCGCCTTTCATCGGTGAGCCGTTGTCGGAGTGGAGTACCAGCCCCTGCTCGGTAATACCCTCAGCCCAACAAGCCTTGCGGATCAACTGGGCTGCCAGAGCGGCAGACTCCCGCTCGTGTACCTCCCAGCCGACGATCTTACGGCTGTAGATGTCGATCGCCATGTAGAGGCGGTAGAACTGTCCGGCAATCGGGCTGTTCAGGAAGGTGATGTCCCAGCTCCAGACCTGATTCGGGCCGTCGGCACGGTAGGTCGTGGGCTTCGAGTGTCGGGTCGGCGGCTGGGCCCGTCCTCGACGGTGGACCTGCTTGGCCTCGCGCAGCACCCGGTAGAAGCTCGACTCGGAAGCGATGTAGTCACCCTGGTCGGCCAGCATCGGCACGATCTGGGAGGGCGGCAGGTGGCTGTATTCCGGCTGATTGCACACGGCCAAGATGCGGGCACGCTCTTCCTCGGTCAGGCGATTCACCGGGGCCGGGCGTTCGGCGTCCGGACGAGCATCCGCCTTCACGCCCCCTTGACGGGTCCAGCGCTGGTAGGTCCGGGCACTGATGCCCAGCAGTTCGCTGGCTTTGTGTTGCGACGCGCCTTGCGCCATGGCCTGCTCGATCAGCTCGATGGTTTGGCGGCGATCCGGGGTGCTGATCATGCGTCCTCTCGGTCCCCCCAGATCGCCTCGGCTTTTTTTGACAGCACCAACAAGGCAGCGGTCTCAGCCAGGGCCTTTTCCTTCTTCCTTAGCTCACGTTCGAGTGCCTTGAGGCGCTGCTGGTCTGTCTTGCGGGCCTGCCTGAGCCGTTCGTTCTGAGTACGGTCCCAGTCATTGGCCTGTTCACACGCCCGTCGCCATTGCCGGATTTGTTCTGGATACAGGCCCCGCTCCCGACACCACGCCGACAACTCGGCTTCGTTTAGTGCGGCGGTTTCGACCACCGCAGCGAACTTGTCCGCCGCCGTCCAGCCTGCCGGTGTCTGGTCACCATCCGGCAACAGCCGACCCTCGGCACGCGCGGCCTTGCGCCAGTTATA
>JALXCG010000111.1 GCA_026991065.1 Gemmatimonadota bacterium
CTCGACCAACATCACCGCCGCCGGCGCGGAAACCGCGTCGCGACGTAGACGCGCGGAGTTTGCGGCGATTCGCTCAAGCAACTGAGCGCGGTCGAGCAGGCGGTTGCCGAAGGGGGAATCAGCGGCACTGTTCGCGGCCGCGGCGAGTGCACCCAGTCTGGCGACTTCGCCCGCTTCGTGAGTCTCATCCGGGCGCAGAATCCCGGTCAGGCGGGTCGGCTCGCCGAAACCGTTGCGCACCACGGTTGCTTCGGCCACCACGGCGAGCGCAGCGTGCTCTCCCCGCCGGAGTCGATGAGGGTGTCGCAGATGGTCCGCGCGGCCTTCGGCGCAGGCGCTCAAAGCCTGCTGGAGGCTGGAGCGGTCGGCATCGACCACGCGTCCCAGCCAGGCTTCCAGCCGGGACCGGTCGCGGGTCTCGTCGAAGCCTACAAGCTCGCGCCAGCGCGCCGAATAGAATACCTCGCCGCTGCGCAGGTCCCAGTCCCAGCGGGCTGCGTCGCGGGCGGTAGCATCACCCGCGGGCGAATCCGCCGCATGCCAGAATTCGAGTTCGAACGCCACCGCCAACTCCTCGAGAGCACTCGGGTGCGCGTTGCCGGGTTCGCGTAGATGGAACCTGTGGCAACGTGCAGCAGACACTCTCTTGCATCGGCGTCCGGACCATCCGCGGGAGGAGATGGAGAGAGGGTTGCGCAGCAATCAAACAGTCGCCGACCGGCGACGGGATCAGTGGCTTCAGCCGACCGCGCCGCACTTCGCGGCTACTTCCGGGCGGTAGTAGCGGGCGATGAACTCTTCTGAAAGCGCCTGCGCCAGCCGTGGTTCCGAGGTCAGCAGCTCCTTGAGCCAGAACTGGGCGATCTTGGTGTCCGCGTGGCCGGCGGCCAACTCTTTGATGAGATCGCGGGCCAGGCCGCGCTCGTAGCTGTTCCACAGGCGGCGGATCGCCTGATTGTAGGCAACCGGGCGAGCCGCCTCGGCGCGCGTCTCGATCGCCCGCACCAGGGGCCGCGCGTCGCCCAGGCGCACAGCCTGGGTGACCAGCCCGTTGATGCCGGGCGAGAAGAGTTTCCAGATGGCCAGGCCGACAGCAGCCGTCGCCCCGGCCGCCGCAACAACAATCGAGAGAGTCACAATGTTCCCCTGGCGCGTGGCGCTGGCGGGTCGGCCACGCGTTGTCGATCAGAGCGTCAAGTGGAGGTCATCGATCAAGATTCCGGGCAGGAGCGAACTCTGCGTGGAGCGCCCGCCATAGGTCTCCGGGTCGAAGAGTCGCTCGCGTTCACGGCTGATGCCCACCAGCTTGTCGCCGAAGATGTGGTAGAGCGTTTCATCAAAGCGCATCGCCGGGATCGGGGCCACCATCTCGCCCTTTTCCACCCAGAAAGAGGCGAAACGGGTCATTCCCGTGACTCGGGCGTTGGCGCGATCCGACCAGTTCAGATACCAGAGGCGCTGGATGTAGAGCCCCTGGTCGATCTCTTGCAAAAGTTCCTTGCTCGGCCGTTTGCCGGGGCTCATCTCCAGGGACTCGGGAGATTCCCAGCCATTGGCGCCGTTGGTCGTCACATCATACTCGCGGGCGTTGCGCGGCGAGATCAGCGGTTCCCCCGGGCGGCCGCCACGCACCAGTTCGACCCCGGCCGGGCGGATAAAGCCGCGCGCATCAAAATCGGGCGAGGTTCCGCGCCTGCTGGCTTCGGTCAGGCTGAACTCGGGGTGCAGCTCGATCTCGTTTTGCCAGAAGTGGAGCAGCGGTGAAGTCTTGGTGCGGATCCCCTCAATTCCGAACCCGCCCCAGCAGGCCAGACTGAGCAACTCCGCGACCGCCGCCGGTTCCAGGAAAGCGCGATAGGGACCCGGTTTCAGGTCGCGCGGAGGCTGCGCCAGCAGATCCAGGCGCCGCGCGCTCCACTCCAACTCGCGGCGGGCCTTTTCCGCGTCCCAGGTGAAGCCGGCGTAGGAGTCTTTGACCGCTTTGTCGCCGTGGTGATAGAGGGTCCATTCAAAATTGAAAGTGTCGGTGGAAAACCAGTTGCGCTGCCCCAGCGAGTTGGCGAATCCGCGGTGCACGGCCCCGGCCGCGTAGATCCCCACCAGGTCGTAACGCGCCCCGGCGCTAAGAATTGTGGCCAGCGCTTCCTTCCCTGCCGGCAAAGGATGCCGCTCCACCCGGCTGCTGGAGTGCACCTCCCGCGAGTAGCTGAGATAGGGATCCTCCGGCAGTTGGGGCAACAGCTCGCGCAGGCGCTTCAGCTCGTTGTCGATCAGCTCACGGTCCTTCTCCGGCTCACCGCTCAGATTGAGATAGGCCCCGGCGTGCCGCTCTCCCCGGATCAGTTCGAAATAGAGCCCGTGGTCACACACCGACCCTGCCTGCCGCACCTTGCCTTGGGTGAAACGGACAAAATCGGAATCCTCACCGG
>JALXCG010000112.1 GCA_026991065.1 Gemmatimonadota bacterium
CTGGTGATCGGGGTGGCGCTGTTCGGCTGGAATGCCCTGAAGAACGCGACCTGATGCACGGCTGATCCGGGGCTGATCCGGGGCGCGGCGTTCAGACCGGCGGCAGGCGGCGCCGGTGCAACTGAATCAACCTCAACCGGTAGCCCCGGATCATCAAACGCGGCTGGAGCCTCGGCAGGCGATGGCACGTTCTGTATCCGCCCCCGCAGCACTGCGCCACCCCACCACAGCAGAAGTGCGGCCAAAGCGATGCCCAACCCCCACACCCAAAGCGACCTGTGCCCCCCGTCCTCTCCGCGGCGTACAGTCTCCAGCCAGCGCTCCTTGACAACTCGC
This sequence comes from Gemmatimonadota bacterium, assembly GCA_026991065.1. Lineage (GTDB taxonomy): Bacteria > JALXCG01. Next base: position 337 of record JALXCG010000112.1, read on the forward strand.
CGCCGCTCCTCCCAGAAAGACTCGGGGAAAAGTGGGGGAGTCGCCAAAGCGGAGAGTTCTCGCGCCCGGTGAATCAACTGCCGATGCTCGCGGCAATCGGCGCAGGCTTCCCGGTGAGCTTGCGCCTGCAAAGCGTCAATCGGCGCCACGCCATCGCCAAACTCGGCATGATGAGCCGCCCGAACCCGGGCGCAGAGACTACCGGCCGCATTCGCCAAAGCCGATGAGCGAGACACATCGACACGTTCCGCGCCGACGCTGCGCCAAACGGCCGGGCGAGCCAAACAGAGCCGAGCTTCATCGAGCAGTCCGATGACCTGCGCCGGCTGCACACCCAGGACTTCGGCAATCTCCGCACTGGAGAGTTCGAACGCCTCGCGCAGGACCAGAGCAGCGCGCGCGCGCAAAGGAATCCCAACAATCGCGGCACGCACCGCAGTGCGCATCGCATGGGTATCTGCGGAAAGATCGAGGGTTCCCCGAACATCGACTCTGCGCCCCACACCAGCCACCGCAGCCACCACCTGCTGCAGAATCGCCAACAACGCGTTGCGACCACGCGGCGCGCCGGCCACGGCAACCGCGATCAGCGCATCATCCGCTGCGGTTCCGGCGGCATCTAGATCACAGGTCAGTCGATAGGCCAATTCAAATGCCGGACGCAGATAGGTCGCAATTGTGCCCGGCAGGCCATGCCGGGAATCAGGGGAAGACATATCCCATCGATGCCCGGTGCCCAGGGCCCAAGTCTCCCTGGAAACTCGCGGTGTAACGGAATTCCAAACCGGGACGCAGAAGAAGCCCGGCCCCTACAGAGACCCCGTCGATAAACGACGAGTCAAATGCCTGGTCGCGCCCAAGCGAAGTATAGCCGAGAGCCAGGGAGAGGATCTCCTCGTGCAGGTACTCTCCTCCGACATGAAGGACCGCGCCACCGCTATCGGAATACTCCAGGTCCAGAGCGGCAAGCGCCGGGCCTTGGCGCCAGGCGGTTCCCGCAACCACGGTCAAGGGAAGGTCCTCCTTCTTCTCTCGCAGCGCGGACAGTTCCACTCCAAGATGCCGCAGCGCTCCCCCGGCACTCAGACGCCCTGAAGACCAGACAACGCCAAGGTCAGCCGCCACGGCCGTGGAGCGGTAGTCGTCGATCGACTGCGTCAGCAGCCAACCGGTCGCGCCGACGCTCCAGTCCCCCAGCGAACGGCCATAACTCGTGCCAAAAGCAAAAGTATAAGGTGTAAACGATCGCCCGGTCGATTCGCCATTCTCGCGAATCTCCTCCAGCGCACCGAAACTGGTGCCCGCCAGGGTCCAGGACAAGGCTCCGGAACCGATCGGCAGCCCACCCACGAGATAGCCGGAGTTCACGCCTTCGAAACTCCGGCGATATCCGAGATCGAGCATCTTGCCCCGGGCCGCGGCAAGACCGGCGGGATTGCCGAAAGAAGCCGTGCGCGGTTCCATGAGCGCAGCAGTCGCGCCCCCGAGAGCAGCCACAAGAGGACTCTCGGTGTTGCGAATCCAGGCATAGCCTTCCGTGCCTGCGGAGTCGCCCGCCAGGGCTCTCTGGGCAGAGAGAATCAGCAATGCAACGGTAGTCGCGCGCCAGCCGTCCATCATGCAGCATCTCCTCCACCAATCACGTCCACACCGCCCAGATAGGAGCGCAGCACTTCTGGGATCTCCAAAGCACCATCTTCGCGGACATTCGATTCTAGCAGCGCAGCCATGAGCCGCGAAGTCGCCAATGCCGATCCGTTGAGCGTGTGCACAAAACGCGGTTTACCACCGCCCGTGGGACGATAACGGATCTGCGCGCGCCGTGCTTGGTAGTCTTCGCAATTCGAGATCGAAGAAACCTCGTAATAGCGCTCCTGGCCGGGTATATAGACCTCGATATCATAGGTCATTGCAGCTTGCTGAGCGAGATCCCCGGCAACCAGCCGGACGGTGCGGAAATGCAATCCCAGCCGGCGCACAATCTCTTCGGCATGCGCGGTCAGAATCTCCAGTTCAGCATAGGACTGCTCGGGCGCCACAAAGCGGTAGATCTCCACTTTGTTGAACTGATGGGTGCGAATCAGACCGCGCT
>JALXCG010000113.1 GCA_026991065.1 Gemmatimonadota bacterium
GGCATGCCGCACCGCCATTGATTGCGGCGCAGGATGGCGCCAAGGTGATCATCGTCCCGAGTGCGGGGCCACTGCGCGGCGCCGAAGCCACTTCCCAGCGGCGGGCGGAGCCTGACAGCGGCGCCACTTGGGAAGTTCTGAACCGATTTCATGCCAAGGCGAATGGTGTCTATGTCCTGTATGCCAATCGCGTTGGATTCGAAGACGGAATCAACTTTGGCGGTGGCTCGCACGCCGTGTCGCCATCGGGTCAGATTGAAGTCAAGGCCTCTATCCTGGACGAGGTACTGGTCGAGGTCCACGTGGATCACGCGAAGATTCGCCGGGAGCGCATCGAGTCGCCTCTTTTCCGCGATGAAGACCTCGGTCTCATCCTGCGTGAGATTGAGCGGATCCAAAGAGGACGATTCGAATCGCCAGGAGGAGGTGATGGCAATGAGTGAGCAGCCGGTGTGGATTCGAGCCGAGGAGTCGGCAGGTGTGCCGAAGCTCGACCTCGACATTGTGCGCCGAGTGCTGGTCGAGTTCATTCGCAACGAGGTACGCAAGCTCGGGCTCAACCGCGTCGTTCTGGGGCTGTCCGGGGGGATCGACTCGGCTGTAGCATGCGTGCTGGCCGCGGAGGCGCTCGGCCCGGAGTCCGTGTTCGCCCTTTGTATGCCCTATCGAACCTCCTCTCCCCAATCACTGGCGGATGCACGCCTGGTTGCGGATTTCGCCGATGTTGAGCTGCGGACCGTGAGCATTACGCCGCAGATTGACGCGTATTTCCAAGGCCTGCCGGAGGCCACCGCTCTGGAACGTGGCAACAAGATGGCGCGCGAGCGAATGGCTGTACTCTATGACCATTCGGCCCGGGAACAGGCGCTGGTACTGGGGACCAGCAACAAGACCGAACTGCTTCTCGGTTACGGGACGATCCATGGTGACATGGCCTCCGCATTGAATCCGATCGGCGACCTCTACAAGACGCAACTGCGCGAACTCGCGGCGTTTATCGGTGTTCCGCCCGCGGTCATCGCCAAACCACCCAGTGCGGACCTGTGGGCCGGGCAGACCGACGAGGAGGAGATGGGGTTCTCCTACGCCGACGTCGATGCGGTTCTCTGCGATCTCGTCGACCGTCGCTGCCCGCCCACGGCTGTGATCGAGCGAAGCGGCGACGCGGAATTGGTGCTCCGCATCGAGGAGATGATCCGGCGTTCTCAGTTCAAGCGGGCACTGCCGATTATTGCCAAGGTTTCGCATCGAACCGTGGGGCGGGATTTCCGTTATGCGAGGGACTGGGGTGTCTGACACCGTGCTGGAAGCGGCGCTCTACGTCGTTGGAACGCCGATTGGCAACGTCGGGGATCTCTCGCCGCGGGCCCGTGGCTTGCTCGCGGCAGTTGGCGTGATCGCCTGCGAAGACACGCGTCACACCGGGCGCCTGTTGGCTCGCTTGGGTATCGACCGTCGTTTGATTGCCTACCATGAGCACAATGAACGGGAATCAGCCGAAGGGGTGATCCGGCTGATCGAAAACGGCGAATCGGTGGCCCTTGTCTCCGATGCTGGAATGCCCACGATCAGTGACCCTGGGCTGCATGTCGTGCGGTTGGCGCATGAGCGGGGGATTCGGGTCGTGGCTCTGCCCGGGCCCTCTGCGTTAATCACTGCGCTTTCTCTCTCGGGGTTGCCTACGGACCATTTCTCGTTTGAAGGTTTTCTGGCGTCGAGCGCCGGCAAGCGGAAGACTCAACTTGCGAGACTGGCCCAGGAGCGACGCCTTTTCGGCGGGCGAACCCTGGTTTTCTACGAGTCGGCCGGCCGCGTTGTCCCCCTCCTGAACGCGATCGTCGAGACCCTGGGTGACGTCGATGTTGCGCTTTGTCGTGAGTTGACCAAGCGGCATGAGAGCGTACAACGCGCGCCGGCCCGAACCTTGGCTTTGGCCCTGGCGGAGTGTCCACTGCGGGGCGAGATCGTGGTCGTTGTCGACACGCGTTCCGCTGAACCGCCGCGGTTGACCGACAGTGATCCGGAAGCGGACACCAATCCATGGCTGGATGAAGCGGGGACTCTAATCGCGGAGGGCCGTGGCGAGCGCGAGGCCGTGCGGATGCTGCGGCGGCGAGGCGTACCGCGGGATCAGGCAAGGGCGGCGGTTGCCCGCGCGCTTCAGATCTGCCGCCGCGGATCCCCCGCTCTGGGCCAACACAACGCACTTAACGAGGAAGCCCCCGAGTCAGAGACCCGAGGGCTTCACCAGCACTAAGAGCTGGAAGTTACGCTCGATTTAGTTGATCGAGGCGCAATCCGGGCGGCCGCTCAAAGGCACGCCACAGTCGATGGTGCCATTCCACAGCACGCGGCTGGCGGCATCGACCTGGACCGTGGGCAACGGGCCGAGGGTGAAGCCCAGACCGGTGATCCAGCCGTAGTTCGGATCGTTTTCGGGGATCGGGCCGAAGTCGGCGATACCGCTGGTCATCACAAAGCCCATCGGGTTGGTGGTGCCGCAGAGGTAGAACGCGTCGATGCGCTGGAAGTTCGTGGTCGCGCCTTCGAGGTGGATGAAGACGACGACTTCGAGGGTATCACCGCTGGCGAAGGTGTAATCTTCGGGCGTGTACCAAACAAAACCGCCACCATCGGCAAACCAGGAGTCGAACCACTCGGTGGCTTCCCAGTTGGCCTTGTCGGTTTGGACAGCAACGACATCGTGGCTGACGGGAACGAACTCAACAGCCTTGTTGGCAGAAAGATCGACAGAGAAAGCGGAACCGGCCAGGCCCAAGGACAGGAGAGCGAACAGGGTCTTCTTCATGAGGAAGGACCTCCAAGTGCGTGCAGTTATACCTGCTGGGTGAATGAATCGATCGATCGCGCGCACCTATAACAGTATGGTGCCTTTTCGTCGATCCGTTTGCAGGGATACTATAACGCAGGTTGAGCTGTGCTGTGCGCGCGAATATCCGCTTTTTTCGATTTTTCATGGAAATCGTTGCGAAATGGCGAGTTATGAATTCTATTCGAGCGCAAGGAGGCGGCCGGAGGAGGGGGGTGACCGGAAAATTCCCACATTCGCCCTGCCGCAGGCCGATTCGGCGGCGCGGTTGAGGTGTTTTTTCGATCGTCAGTGTCTTGGCCGGCCGGTATCCTGCCGGAGACCCCACTGGCGCCGAGACGGTGTGCCAAGCCGAGAGTCCTTCTGGCCATGATCGTTACTGTGGAGTGTGTGTGGCGCCGACGCTACAGCGCAGGGATAGACCACTCATCCTGATTGTCGAGGATGAGCCTCAGGTTAGAACCATCATCCGGATGAATCTGGAGGACGACGGCTATGCGGTGGCCGAATGCGCTTCCGGCCGTGACGCGCTGGAGCAGGTGCGGACCTTGAAGCCGGACCTGACAATCCTGGATGTGATGCTGCCGGGGTTGAGCGGCCTGGAGGTTTGTCGTCAGATTCGGAGCGAGCGCGGCCAGGGTGACCTGGTTTTGATGCTGACAGCGTTGTCGAAAGAGGTGGACATTGTTCTAGGGCTCGAAGTCGGGGCCGACGATTACCTGACCAAGCCTTTTGGGTCGAAGGAGTTGCGTGCGCGGGTTCGAGCCTTGTTGCGGCGGGGTCAGGTAATCGAGTCCGAGGAGCGGAGAATCCCGCTGAGTGCACAGGCCTATGTCGATCTCGATCAACGGGTCGTTCGCTACGCCGGGGGGGAAGTGGCAATGACCGGCAAGGAGTTTGATCTTCTGGTCCATCTGGCGCGCCGTCCGGGGCGGGTGTTCAGCCGTCAGGAATTGCTCAATTCCGTTTGGGGAATGGACTTCGTAGGGATCGACCGAACTGTTGACACGCATGTTACGCGGGTTCGCAAGAAACTCAGACTGGCGCTTGGGAACCAGGAGGTCATCGACACGGTACATGGAGTAGGCTATCGCTTCCGGCGTGCATCTGGCGAGTAGCATGGGATGCCCGCGTGCGCGAACTTGTCGCGCAGGTGCCACACGAGTGTCCCGCAATCGGTCCGTTGTCTGTGCCGGTGCGCTGCCGGACTTGGAGAAACCCCAAGTGCGGTATCCGCTTGAGTTCGACTTGCAAGAGTGGCACGGTGATTGCAAAAGACAAACAAGATTCAGATATGACGTTCTGCTGCAGTGGCAATCAGGGCAGGGGACGCGACTAGAACCACCTTTTGATTGCAGGAGAGAAGCATGAAAGCGATTCAACGAATGACCAGTTTGGGCAGTACGGCGCTGGTGTGCGCCGCGCTGGTTCTGGCGCCCACGGCAGCGCAGGCGGCGGACCACGCTGCCGGCGATCCGGGGACCTTGGCCGAATCCGAAGTCGCCCAAGAACGCTTTATGCAGGCAATGAGCAAATGGCCGGCTGAAGCGCGCACGCGGGCACTGGAGATCGCTTCGCACCCCGAAGTGATTCAGAAGATGAACGAGAATCCCGCCTATTTCCGCGATGGAGCACGAGCGCTGGACCGCTATCCGGCAGCCACTCAGGAGGCGATTCGCTATTTCAATGACCACCCGGAGGCTGTCAAACTCATGGCGCAGCATCCCGACCTGACCAACAAGGTGGGACACTACTATCAGCGCAATCCGGATCAGGCGCGCGCGGTGGTCCGCGATCTGCAGAATCACCCCGATCAGTTCCGTGCACTCCTGAGCGATCAGCGCAAGTCGAACTACTTTGCCGAGAGAGCGCGCGAGAATCCGGCCCTGGCGCGGGAACAAGCGGAACTCCTGAAGCAGCATCCGGAGTGGCGGGATGACGCGTGGAATTCCGAAGCCAAGACGCGTTATATCCTTGAGCATGAATCGGAATTCCCCGAATATTCCAAGCAGGTTGACCGTTATGCCAATGAGCACCCGGATCGCGTGGAGGCCGGATGGCGCAACCAGAGCCGTTCGAAGAAGGCGATCGATGCCGCCAGCAATAATCCCCGCGCGGGCAAGCGGGTTGCCGGAGAAGCCGCCGAACATGAAGAGCTGAGTAAGAAGGCGTGGAAGAACCCCGACAAATCACGCACTGGCTACGGCAAGGCCAAGAAGCATCCAGAAGGCCGGGAAAAAGCCTGGAAGAATCGCGACAACAAGAAGCAACGCGATGCAAAACGCCGTCGTCGGGGTCGCGGAAGGGGCCGTCGCCGGGCGTCGAACGCCGGATCGAATCAGAGGTGATGCTGGGAGTCTGTCGCGTACTGGCGTTCGAGCCCCGCAATCGCGCCTGTTTCGAGATCAAGGCACTGAGTCCGCAAGAAAACTGGTTTCCTTTCAGGGACTTAACAACGCAGAGATCGGAGCAGAGACGAGTGCGGGGCGACGTGAAGACAATGTGCGACAGGCTCCTGGGCTGAACCCCGCGGGCCGTGCCACAGAATCCGCGTCACCCGCGAGTGGCGCCGCCCTTTGGCTGGACGAGGCTCGAGAATAAGCTGCCCCCGGTAGCGCATTTTGGTGCGCCGCCGGGGGCCGATTCTGTTTCCACAGAGATCGGATTGGGGAGTGATCATGTCACGGTCCACGCTCTATTTGCTGGATGGGTTCGCCCTCGCCTATCGAGCCTATTACGCTTTCATTCGCCAGCCGCGAATGACTGCCAGCGGGCAAAACGTGAGCGCGGTTTACGGAGTCACAACGGCGATTCTGGATCTGCTGGACAAGCACAAGCCGGACCATCTGGGGTTTGTGCTGGACTGCGGCAAGACCTTTCGGCATGAACTCTATCCGCCTTACAAGGCGAACCGGGTCGAGATGCCCGCCGAGATGCGCGAGCAGCTCGATCTCATGAATCAGATTGTGCGTGCAATGGGCGTTCCGATCTTGATGCATGAAGGCTACGAAGCCGATGACGTAATGGGAACCCTGGCGCAGCTCGGGGAGGAGAGTGGGCTGGATGTCTATCTTGTTACCGGTGACAAGGACCTTTTTCAGCTCGTCACCCCGCATGTGCGCGTGATCCTGCCGCCTCGCTCGGGCGCTCCCGAGACCATTCTTGACGCGGCGGCGGTGGAGGCGAAGTTCGGGGTTCGGCCGGAGCGTGTGACTGATGTACTGGCTCTTGCCGGGGACAGCTCCGACAACATTCCGGGGGTTCCCGGTATTGGTCCCAAGACCGCAATCAAGCTGGTGCGGGAATATGGTGCGCTGGAATCGATCCTGGCGGCCGCACCGACGATCCGCGGCAAGCTGGGGGAGCGCTTGCGCGAGCATGCGGATCTGGCCCTGCTCTCGAATCAATTGGTTCAAATCAAGCGCGATGTGCCGATTGCCCTGGACCTTGGGGCGCTCAAGATCGGCGATCGGGATGAAGCGCAACTGCGCCCGCTGGTACTCTCGTTGGACTCGCAGAACCTCCTCAGACGCCTGGGCCTCGGTGGGGATCAGTTGGCCATCGAATGTGTCATCGTGAGCAATCGTTCCACTCTCGATGACCTGTGCCGGCGGATCGTCTCGGCCGGACACGTGACCGTGGACACGGAGACCACCGGGCTCGATCCACTGCGCGCGGAGTTGGTGGGAATCGCACTCTCCATTGATGGCGAGAGGGGATTCTACATACCGATCGCGCATACCGATGGAGCGACCCTGGACCTGGCCCTCGTGCAGTCGGTTCTGGGACCTCTCCTGGCTTCCCCGGAGATTGGCAAGAACGGGCAGAATATCAAGTATGACATGCACATACTGGAACGCTCCGGGCTTCCGCTGCAAGGTGTGAACAGTGACACCATGGTTGCTTCCTATCTGCTCGATTCATCGTCTCGGCAGCACAACCTGGAAGCGTTGGCGATGCGTCATCTGGGGCATTCGATGATTCCGATCTCGCAGTTGATCGGGAAGAAGCGACAAGAGCAGCAGCTGACGATGGACCAGGTCGAAGTGGAACGCGCAGCCGAGTACGCGGCGGAGGATGCGGTTGTCACCCAACGCTTGGCTGATCTCTTTCTGCCCCGTCTGGCCGAGCAAGGTCTGAAGGAGCTTTTTGACAACGTTGAAGTGCCGTTGATCACGGTTCTGCAGCGCATGGAAGCACGCGGAGTGGCACTGGACACGGCGCATTTGATGCGCCTCTCTGTGGAGATGCAGCAGCGCTCCTCGGAGTTGGAAGCACGCATTCACGAGGAGGCCGGAGAGGTCTTCAATGTGAACTCCCCCAAGCAGTTACAGAAGATACTCTTCACCCGGTTGGGGCTGAAACCGGTGCGCAAGACCAAGACCGGCTACTCCACGGACGCCCGGGTGCTGGAGGCTCTGGCGAATGAGCATCCGGTTCCGCGTCTGATTTTGCAGAATCGGGAGCTGGTCAAACTGCGCACCACTTACGTTGATGCGCTGCCGCGCATGGTGAATCCGCAGAGTGGTCGGCTGCACACTCAGTTTCACCAGACAGTAGCAGCGACCGGTCGCCTCTCCTCCTCCGACCCGAACTTGCAGAACATCCCCATTCGCACCGAAGAGGGACGGCGGATTCGGGCAGCGTTTGTCAGCCGCGGTCCGGGTTGGAAACTGCTCTCGGCGGACTATTCACAGATCGAGTTGCGGATTCTGGCTCACCTTTCCGGCGACGAGGGGCTGCGCCGGGCCTTTGCCAGCGGCGTAGACATTCACCGCGCAACTGCGGCGAAGATCTTTGGCATCGACGATGACGCGGTGGACAGCGACACGCGGCGCCGCGCCAAGGCGATCAACTTCGGGATCATCTACGGCATGGGTGCCTATGGGCTCTCCTCGCGGCTGGGGATATCGATGGAGGAGGCCCGGGCTTTCATTGAGACCTATTTCGAGGCGTTTCCACGGATTCGTGAGTTTATCGAGAATACACTCGAAACTACGCGGGAGCGCGGCTACGTGACCACCGTGCTGAATCGCCGGCGCTATTTCCCGGAGATCCAAGACAGCAACCGGCAGGTGCGCGAGTTCGCCGAGCGCGCCGCGGTCAACACCGCGATCCAGGGGTCCGCCGCCGACCTGATCAAAGTGGCAATGATCCGCATCGAGCAGAGGCTGAATGACGCGGGGCTGGACAGCGTCATGATTCTGCAAGTTCACGATGAATTGCTCTTTGACGCACGGATAGAGGAGATGGAGAGGCTGCGGGCGGTGGTCGTGGAGGAGATGGAGGGAGCACTGACTACCGAAGTGCCCCTGGTCGTGGATGTGGGCAGTGGCGACAACTGGCTGGAGGCCCACGAATGAGTGTTTCGCGTGCACCGCGGGAGGCCGCGCTGACCGG
>JALXCG010000114.1 GCA_026991065.1 Gemmatimonadota bacterium
CAAGACTTCGCCCCCGCCAAAGCGGCCCCACGGCGAAACCGGCCGGAAATCGGCGGCCTCTTCCGCGCAACTCTTCGCCCCCCCGGGTGTCGTGACGCTTGTTCCAGCGCCCCGGGTTCGGTAGCCTGACCCTTTCATTTTGCTATTCTGCAACCAATCTCGGCCGCGATCCCGGCGATTGCGCATGGCCGCTGACGTTGCCGACCCACTTCGACCGGATGGTTCCAGTGCCCCCACACAGGCTATTCAGGCTTCCTCCTGTGCTGCTCTGCGCCGCGCTTGGCGGCGGCGTCGCCCTCGGCCAGACCCCTATTAAGGATATTCAAGATGATTCCAGCGGCTACCAGGGTCAAACCCTGACCATCGAAGGGGTGGTCACGGCCGGTTTCGGCAGCATCACCGACTCCCGCACATCGGTCTATGTGCAGGACGACTCCGGCCGCGGGATCAACGTCTTCTCCTTTGACGCTTATCCGGAATATGCCCGCGGCACCAAGGTGAGCGTGACCGGGCAGATCGACAACTACCAGGCCAACGGCACCGACAATGCGGTGACCGAGATCAAGCCGAGCAGCGGGCCCACGGTGCTGGCCGGCGATCAACCGCTGCCGGCCGCCGCGGAGCTGACCACCGGCGCCGCCAACGATGCCGAGTATGAAGGCACCTATGTCAAGCTCAGCGGCTGGATCACCGACTTCGCCGAGGGCGTGGGCGGCGGCACCAACATCGGCCTGACCGATGCCGACGGCGAGATGACCCTGCGCATCTGGGATGTCGCGGGCCTCGACTTCAGCGGGGTCGATGTCGGCGACTCGATTTCGGCCCTGGGAATCGTTTCCCCCTACCGCAGCGACTTCCAGTTGGTGGTGACCGACCAGAGCGACCTCCGCGTCGGCGGTCCCTACGACACCAGCGGGGGCGGGGAACCGGTTTCCTGCGACAATCCGCTGCCGATCGCCAGCATCCAGGACAGTCTGGAGATCTACAACGGCAAGATCGTCACCATCCGCGGCATCGTCACGGTGGGCTACGGTCTGATCAGGAACGACTACACCTCGATCTACGTGCAGGACGATTCGGGCCGCGGGATCAATGTTTTCGATTTCGATCCTCACGCGGACCTGGTGCGCGGCACGGAGGTGTGCATCACCGGCGCGGTCGAGGACTATGTCTCGGCCGGCAATCAGTTCGGCACCACGGAGCTGACCAATATCACCGAACTCACCGTGCTCAGCACCGGCAACCCGCTGCCGGAGAGCCGCGTGCTTACTGTTGCCGAGGTCAATGATTTCCAGTGGGATGGCACCTTGGTCACCGTGAACGGCTGGGTGTCGGAGACTCCGTCCGAAGCGGGCGGCGGCTGGAATGTGAACATCTCGGACGGCTCCGGGAGCACGACGGTGCGGGTGTGGGATACTACCGGGCTGGGCCCCTACATCGCCGCCAATGTCGCCCGCGACCAGTTGATCCAGGCGACCGGCATCGGCAGCGTCTACAACGACGCTTTTCAGGTTCTGCTGAGCTACGAGGAGGATCTGCAACTGACCGGCACCGCTCCTCCGGGGCTCGATACGCTGGAGGTCAACCACGCGGTGGTCAAGATTCCACGACCGCTCTTCGCGCCGCGCGCCGGAGAGAAGCTGCGGCTGATCTGGAACGCTCCCCCGGCCAGTTATGTCTGGATCCAGGTCTTCGATCTGGCCGGGCGCTCGGTGGCCACGCTCCTCGAGGGCCCCAACACGCCGCCCTACGGCAACCGCGAACTCTACTGGGATGGCCGCGATCGCCTCAATCAAGCGCTCGAAGCCGGCACCTATCTTCTCCACATTCGAGCGTCGCAACCCGGCGGCGGCTCGATCACCCACGCTACGGCGCCGATCGTGATTGGAGCCCGTCTTGACTAAGGTAGCCGTTACCGCTTCCGTCGCCCTCTCGCTGCTGGCGGCGGTTCCCGCCCGGGCAGCCTTCGACCTGCAGGGGCCAACGCCACGGGCGGTCGCTCTGGGGGGGGCCGCCTCCGCCATCATCGACGATGCGTCGGCGATCTTCTACAACCCGGCCGGCATCGCCGGGCTGGCGCAGTCCGAGATCGGCTTCGCCAACAACCGCATCGGCAACTTCGACTTCCTCCAGCACAATCTGGGCTGGGGCGCCACCCACCTGGGGCGCTTCGGCAATCTCGCCGGGGCGGTGCGCTACTTCCGCACCGAGTCGGCCGGCGGCGAGAAGCTCTCGACCGAGTTGACCGTCTCGCTCGCGCACGGCGTGATGCTGATGGAGGATGTCCACTCCTCGCTGGCTTTCGGCTGGGCGGCCAACTTCTACAGCCTCGACTTCGGCACTTCCGCCGGGAGCTACATCCCGGGCACCGGTAGTTACGAGGGGGGCTTCGACCTGGGCAGCGATGCCACGGTCGGTTTCGACGTCGGGGTGCGCGCGTCGCTGGAGAGCCGCACCTTCGTCAGCGCGGTGCTGCGCAACCTGAATCGTCCCACCCTCGGTGAGACCGACAAGGTTGAGTTGCTGGAGACGCTGGTGTTGGGCGCGGCCTACGAGCCCTATCCCGACGTGCTCACCACCGCCGAGGTGGAGATGCGCTCCGGCGAGGCGCCGACCACGGTGCGCGCCGGCATGGAGTACCACATCATCGAGCCGCTCACGCTGCGCGCCGGTGTCGGTTCCAATCCCGCGCACTTCTCCGGTGGTTTCAAGCTCCAGGTCGCCGGTTTCTGGCTCGACTACGCCTACGGTGACCATCCCATCCTCCCCGCATCCCACCACTTCGGGGTGGGGGTTCAGTTCTGATGCGCCACGACCCACTCCCCGAACGGGGACGGCAAGGCGGGATGCGCCGGTTTGCAAGAGCCGCGCTCTCGGCGTTCCTGCTGGCGGCTTCGGCCACCGCGGCGGGCGCCCAACCCGTCGATATCAACAATGCCGGCCCCGACGAGATCCGCGCGCTCGGCCTGCCCAGCGAGGTGACCGCGGCGCTCCTGGACCACCTGAAATACCTGGGGCCTTTCGAGTCTTTCTACGATCTGCGCCAGGTTCCCGGTCTCACCCAGACGATGCTGCGCGACCTTCGCGACAAGGTGGAGATCCGCCCGCTGCGCAACCGCGATGTCGATGTGCAGCGGCTGGACCGGCTCTATGAGCAGATCTCGCGCCTGACTTCGCAGGAGGGCGCGAACGAGGCCCTGATCGACAGCTACATCGACCAGTTGCGGGTGCCGATCAATCTCGCCACCGCGACCACCGATCAACTGCAGGCCCTGCCGGGTGTGTCGCCGATCGACGCGGCGGCGATTGTTCGCCACGTGCAGAGCGGGCGCCGGATCCGCTCGGCGCGCGATCTGCGCAGCACGCCGGGGCTCTCCCACTACGGCTGGCGCTCGGCGCGCGACTACATCCGCTACGACGACGAGATCGGGCGCGGTTTTAGCGGCGATGCGCAGATTCGCTTCACCCGCCCGGTCACTTTCACCGACACCGAGGATATTTTCCGCGAGGACTACTACAGCGCGGACAACGACTCCACCTACTACAACCAGCAGGCGGTGCGCGACGCCTATTCCCTGCTTGGGCTGGATGCGCAAACGCCGGAGTTGACGACCAAGATCCGCGGCCGGATGGGGGATGAGTGGGACATCGGGATCATCGCCCACCGCAACGTCTTCGAGCAGGACCGCCTGGAGACGCTGAAGGCCTACTCGACGATCAAGAATCAGCGGATCGGGCCCTTCAAGCTGGATCGCTTCGTGCTCGGCAACTACTCGCTGGCGATGGGCCAGGGGTTGATTCTGGAGACCACCGATTTCTTCCGCCCGCGGAAAACCGGCCTGGTCTACGACAAGCGCCAGCAGGGGATCCTGGGTGACATCAGCCGCAGCACCCAGCACACGCTGCGCGGCGCGGCGGCCGAGCTGGGGTGGAACAAGTTCCGCCTGATCACCTTCTGGTCCGACAGCGACCGGGACGCGATTCTCGATTCCGCCGGCCAGGTGCGAGCGCTGGTTACGCTGAATCCGCGGATCGATTCCTACGATTTCCCCGATACGCTGGCGCTCCACCCCGGGCAGCTCGATTCTTCCGACGCCTATATCGCCACCGATGCGGTGCATGAAACAACCTGGGGCGGCAGCCTGCGCTATGAATTCATGCCCGGCACCCATGTGGCGGTTACCGGCTACGAATCGCTCTACGATCGCTTCTTTCTCCCCTCGTTCGATGGCGTCATTCTTGATGACGCGATGGACAAAACCGGCCCGGTTGACAATGAGTATCTGCGTTCCAACCAGCTCAAGGGGAAGTACCGCCGGGTGATCGGTGGTGATGCCCAGGCGGTGTGGAAAAACACGGTCACCCAGGTGGAGTACGGTAAGCAGCAGAACGGTGGCGATGCCTTTATCGCCACGGCTTTCGCCCAGTGGTCCAACTTGAATCTGCTGCTCTCTTTCCGCGACTACGACGTGGATTACGACAACCCCTACAACCGCGCTTTCAGCGAAAAAGAGCGCTACAACGGCACAATCTTCGAGGATCCGTTCCGGCTGACCAATCCGCTCATGGCGGAACTGGCGCTGAACAGCGCTCAGCCGGCGCCGGAGCGCGGTTTCTATGGGTCCACCCGCTTCCGCCTGCATCGCACGCTGCTGGCGACGGTGGACTACTCCACCTGGATGCGCAAGTCGGATGGTTCCGCGTTCAAGCGATTGGTGCCGCGGTTGGAGTTCCAGCCAACCTGGCCGATCCGTCTGCAGTGGCGCCACAAGTGGCAGTCGCGGAACGAAGAGGGATTCGCTGAGACGGTGCAGATCAGCCAGACGGTAGAGGATCGCTTCCGCTTGCGGGTTTTGCTCTCCGATCGCAACAGCGTGGAGTTCCTCTACCACATCGGTTACACCCGCTGGCCCTCGCGCGGGCGCCTGGCGGGCACCGCCGACGGCGGTCCGGTCTACCGCGACCCCGACCCCAACGAAAATGTGCCGCTGCAGGGTTCCGCGACGGAGCCCTCCACGGCGTTGCGGGCGACGATCAGCCATCGCGTCAACGAACGTCTCAAGCTGCGGCTTGGAGCCACCGCTTTCGACGGCTTCTTCTGGGATTTCGAAGACACCGAGTTCCTGGTGGTCGACGGCGAAGGCACGCGGGTCTGGTTCTCGATCTGGGATCGGCTCTCCGATCACATCTCTCTCTATCTCAAAGGCGCGTGGCAGCGCAACAACCCCACAACCTGGCGGGATGCGCGTCGCTACAACGGCGAGTTCGAGTTCAACTCTCAGCCCAATGACGCCCCCTTGGAAATCAGCGAGTCGACCCAGTTCCGGCTCCAGTTGGATTACACATGGTGATGCGAACAAAAGAACAGAAGCTCTTCGCTGCCGCGCTGGCTCTCGGCGCCTTGGCGCTTCCCGCCCAGGCCATCCTTTTCTCGGATGTGGAGATGGGCGGTGCATTCGATGATGCCGGCGCCCGCGAGGCGGCGATGGCGGGAACCGGGGCGACGGTCGGCCGGGGCGTGGCGGCAATCTCCAGCAATCCGGCCGGCCTGGCCGGGTTCAAGGGGTTCCAGTTCCAGATTCTGGGCATGCTGCAGACGGATGATGAGCGGCGCTCCTATCCGGTGCACGACTCCTTCTCCGGCTACCTGACGGACAACATCTACGCGCTCAACACCGATCGCCACGCCTATCCGGCGCTGGCGGCGGCCTGGGCGCCGGCGGAGCGGGGACCGGCTTTCGGCTTCTCCTGGCGACCGGCCTATGTGGCGGATTACTCCTACCGGGAAGAGGTGTTGTCGCCCTGGCGTTTCTCCTCCTTCTTCCCGGAGGAGGTGCGCTCCACTCTGCCCGGTCAGGATGTGGTTCCCGACTACACCGACATGCCGCTGGGGATGAATGAGTTCATCCAGGATGGTGGCGTCGATGTGCTCACCTTCTCGGCCGGTTTCCAGCTTTTCGATTTCGAGAACTGGGGCCTGGCGCTGGGCGCGGGCTATCAGTATTTCGACGGCGACATCTCCTCGCGCCGGTCGACCCAGTATGAGCCGGTGACCGTGGTTAACCAGATCACCGGCGAGATCGCGTGGGATGCACCGTTGCTGCCCTACGACGATCAGAGCCTGGTGGTCGAGACCAGCGGCACCGCCGATGCTTTTCTTGGCAGCATTCGGCTGCAGCTCCTCGATCACGCCGAGTTGGTTTACTCCTACCGCTCTTCGGTGGAGATGGACTACTCCATCCACAGCGTGGCCACGGTGGGTGATTCGACCGCGGTGAGTAACGGTTCCAGCAGCCCCACCTACCCGCCGCTGCACCGTTTCGGGCTGCTGCTGCGCCCCATGAACCGGGTGCGCACCACGCTTGGCGTGCAGATCGACTATGAGCCGTGGGAAGATGATGGCGAATTGGCCTCGGGCGTCCCGGTGGACAACGCCACCACTTATCGCGTGGGCGTGGAGCACATTCTCCCCGGCGGGACGCCGTTCCGCTTCGGCTTCACCTACGGCACGCCCTACCTCGGCGCCGACCACAATCGCGTCGGTTTCACCGGCGGCACCGGCTTCGGCTTCGGCCCGGCACGGATCGATCTCTCCGGCATGGTCACCTATGCCGCGTATCGCTCCGGCGACCTCTTCGACGACGCACTTTTCGGCGCGGATTCCCGCACCGAGAACGATCGTGTGGAGGAGCGGGTTTTCCGCGTGGTCGCGGCGCTCAACTGGAACTTCTAGGAAGCCGCGCACAGACCGGTTTGATATTGGGTGTCCGTCGGTTTGGTGGCCGGCGGGCGCCCTTTTTCTTGTAGCGGTGTATCTTCTCGCGCCGGCAGGGAGACTCCAGGGATAGAATTGGTCGTGTAGCTTCCTGGAGATCCGCTCATGCTGTGCACAAATGGATGGTCATTCCGCTCCCGCATCTCTCTCGTCGCCATGCTTGGGTGTCTGCCTTTCACGCTCGGGGGACCGATCGCCGGCGCAATGTCCCTTCACGCGATCAATGCGCCACGCCCGCCACAGCGCATCCATCCCGACGATCTCAACCACAACCGCATCGATGATGAGTTGGAGGAGTTGGTCGACAACGGGGAAGAACCGCCGTTTGAGTTTTTTGTCGAGTTTGATCGCACACTCTGGGAGACGTACCGCGCGGATATCAAAGCCCAAGTGCAGGCGGTCTGCGACAATCTTGGCAACGGCACGGTGGCCGACGACTACTACCTGTTTCCCGGCCTCCTGATTGGTGAGGCCGAGCTTCAGGCCCCGCTCTGGGAGGCGGGCGAGTACCTCGATCCGTTGATTTACGCGCTTTTCAACGATATGGAGGTGGCGCCGCAGATGCTTCATGCCCTCCACTGGTTCTATCCCGCGGGAGATGGCGTTCCCGATTACTTGACCGCGGATCGGATCTGCCCCCAAGTCTGGGAGCCACAGTATCTGCCGGACACCACCGCCTTCCAGCCCAGCGGGTATCAGACTCTGATCGCGGTACTCGACACCGGGGTCGACTCGGAGGGGATCGATGCCGAATTTGTCGCCGGCGGCTACGATGTGATCAGCGGCAACGAGGGAGACCCGTCAGACCTCTCCGCCGGCGTTCTGGATCACGGCACACAGGTCGCCTACGTCGCCCAGGGGTGGGGCCGCAGCGCCAGCAACGAGTACGGCGCCGCGCCGATGGCCGCCCTCTTGGATGTCCGCATTGTCGACCCGACCACCTCCGATTTCTCCACCTCAAGCGCGGAGATTGCCAAAGCGCTGGATTGGGTGCACAACAACCGCAATCGTACGTTTTATGTCCCGTTCAGCGGTGCCGTACTCCTCCAGGGCATTGACGCGGTCAATATCTCGTTCGCCGACGGCGGTCCGAGCGCGCACCGCTTTGTTCCCGGAGGTGGTGGCTCCGGCGACTGCGACAACTTCGTTCCGGCCAGCGGCCAGGGCCCACTCTCGCTGGCCGTGGACGCCATGGTGCACTACGACAACATTCCGGTGGTGGTCGCGGCGGGCAACTGCGGCGAACCGCCCCTGGCGGGTTTCGGCGAACTGGCGGCGGCGCACAAGGGAATCACGGTCGGCGCCTATGCGGTGGGCCGCCCCGATGACCGTGGCGACGACCAGGTCTATTCCTGGTCGAACCATGATTACGATCCGCCGCGCTCGCAGAAGCCCGACCTGGTCACGCCCGGCGATGCTTTTGGCCTGCAGGGCACCTCTCT
>JALXCG010000115.1 GCA_026991065.1 Gemmatimonadota bacterium
AAAACTTCGATGGTATCAACTACGGCCTCTTCTACAGCGACCGCATGATGCAGCGGATTGTGTGCCGGGAGCGGGCCGAGGCGGAGCGCCTGAAGGCGAGGAAGATCCTTATCGGCGAGTGTGGTCACGCCACCCGCTCCGCCTGGTTTGTCCCCACTTTTTGTGGTCCCGAAGCTCCCGAAGTGGTGAACATCCTGCAGCTCACCCATGACTTGCTCAAGGCCGGCAAGATTCCCTTGCAGTCGGGCGTCAAGATCGAAGAGCGGGTTACCTACCACGATCCCTGCAACATCGCCCGCAATGGAAAAATCATCGAGGAGCCGCGAGAGATCCTGCGGGCCATCTGCGCGGATTTCGTGGAGATGACGCCCAACCGAACCGAGAACTACTGCTGCGGCGGTGGCGGCGGCACTGTCTCCATCGATGAGATTCGCGAATACCGCACCAAGATTCTCGGCAAGCGCAAGGCGGACCAGATTCGCGCCACCGGGGCGAAATACGTGGTTGCCCCTTGCGCCAACTGCAAGAAACAGCTGCGCGAGGTGTGCGAAGACAACGACCTGCCGGAGGTCAATGTGGTCGGTCTGCATGACCTGCTCCTGCGGGTGATCGACCTTAGCTCCTGCCGCGAGGCCCCTCCGCCGGACGCCGGGTCGGCCGCCGAATCCGGCCACGATTCCTCCGCCGCCTCGAAGGAGGTGCAGTGATGAATGCCTGGCTTGAATGGGCCCGTGGCCCCGCGTTTCTCTTTTCCTTCACCTTCATGGTGGTGGGACTGCTGCGCCATCTGCTGCTCACCCTCTGGCAGATCAATCGCACCTGGGCCTGCGCCGGGGACGCCTGCCTGCCGCGGAGCCAGATCGCGCTGGCCACCATCCAGTGGCTGCTGCCGGTGGGAAAGCTCCGCGAGCAGCCGCTCTTCACTCTTACTTCGATCCTTTTCCACATCGCCATCCTGGTGCTGCCATGGTTCCTGGCGGGACATGTGCTGCTCTGGACCCGGGCCATCGGCTGGTCCTGGCCCGTCCTGCCGGGGACACTGGCGGATCTCCTCACCCTGCTCGCCATCGCTACCGCTCTTGCGCTGGTCGTGCAGCGGCTGATTTCGCGCGCTCAGCGCGACCTTTCCAGATTCCCCGACTATGCGCTGCCGCTGCTGGTCGCCCTGCCATTCATCAGCGGGTATCTCTTCATGCACCCGGGGATTCTGCCGCTCCCCTTTGAGACGATCTACTTTCTCCATGTGATGAGCGCCAACCTGCTGCTGATCGCGATCCCGCTGACCCGTTTGAGCCACGCGATCCTGGTGCCAAGTCTGCAACTGATCTCGGACCTGGTGTGGCACTGGCCGCTGAACTCCGGCAGCAATGTGGCGCGCGCCCTGGGCAAAGAGGGAGAAACGATATGAGCGCCGCGGTCGCCATTCTCGTCGACACCACTCGCTGCACCGGCTGCGATCGCTGTGTCGCCGCCTGCAAGAAGGAAAACGACCTGGGCGTCGACCGGCCGCAGCGCTGGAAGAGCCGCATCGATGCCCTGTCGTCGACCCGCTACACCACGATCCTGCAGAGGCCGGGGGACCACTTTGTGCGCCGCTTCTGCCGCCACTGCCTGGAGCCCGCCTGCGCCTCGGCCTGCCTGGTGGGCGCGCTGCAGAAACTGCCGCAGGGCCCGGTGGTCTACGATTCCGACCGCTGCATGGGGTGCCGCTACTGCATGAACGCCTGCCCCTACGGGATCCCCCGCTACGAGTGGGAAGAGAGCGTTCCCCACGTGCGCAAATGCACGCTCTGCTACCAGCGCCTGGCAAAAGGGCAACTCCCCGCCTGTGTCGAGGCCTGTCCGGAAAAGGCGGCCATCTTCGGCCGGCGCGACGATCTTCTGGTCGAAGCGCGCGCCCGCCTGCGTGCCAAGCCGGACCTCTATCTGGATCACATCTACGGGGAGCATGAGGTCGGCGGCACCTCGGTGCTTTATGTCAGTGACATACCGCTCGACTTTCTCGCCTACCAGCCCGACCTCGGCGACGAACCGCTGCCGGAGTTGACCTGGGCCGCCATGCAGAAGGTCCCGCCGATCGTGGTCGGCATGTCCGGATTGATGCTCGGGGTCTACTGGATTACCAAGCGTCGCATGCAACTCGCCGCGGAGGCGGAAGCAGCCGATGCGGCCGAAACAGCGGCGGCGCCGGAAGCAACCAAGCGCGACACCGCCCCCACCGGAGGCAACACCCAATGACTGCCCGACAAGCCACCCTGAAGAGCATTCTCTGGGGCATTCTCGGCGTCCTCGCCGTGGTCAGTGTGGCCCGCTTCACCCGCGGCCTCGGCGCCACCACCGGACTGACCGATGCCGCCCCCTGGGGATTCTGGATCGCCTTCGATGTCATGGCCGGCGTCGCCCTGGCCGC
>JALXCG010000116.1 GCA_026991065.1 Gemmatimonadota bacterium
GCCGCCAACCACCCACACCCCCAACGCCGTCCAGCGCAGGCCCCGCAATCGTCCGTTTTGTTTGCGCATCGTCTCTCTCCGGCAACGCCATGAAAAGGGCGCTCAATGCCGAGCAGCGCCGCGTCGCAGAGCGCACCGCCCGCCAGGTTCAGTCGCAAGCACCCGCTTTTTAAGTCTCCATCGCGCGGGACAATCTTGGATCTTTTCTTGCCGGAGCGTTCTTTTCTGTGCACCGCCGGCGCGCGCCCCCACCCCGCCGGCCCGCGCAGCGGAGCAGACTTCTCTCCGGCGCGCATCCCTCCTGGCCGAAGCCGCGCCATCCGTTCCGCCCCGGCGCTCGGCTCAAAACCCGCCGCAACCGTTGCGGGCCATGCTCCCTCTGCTCGCAGCAGGACCTCGATTCTGGACGATGCGCTCTACATCTCTCGCGAAATCGGCGAGGGCGCAGCAGCGAGATCGCTGGCCCCCGGGGCCATGTTGATGGCCCACGCTCCGGCACGGGCATGTATAGCGGCGATTTGAACCGGCCGTGGTTGGAGTCGTGACGCATCGAGCACAAGGAGAACTGGCCCGGGCAGCGGAGACAACCATCTGTGACAGAGAAAACAATGCGGACTGTAGAACGGCGCAAGAACAAGCTCCCCTCCCCGTTCGCATGCGCGCCGGGGAGGGGAGCCCTGTGTTATTGACGGGAAAGCGCTACGGCAGCTTGGTAAACAGTAGCCTGTCCTCGGTGCAGGAGGCATCCGGATATTCGCCGGAGCGAACGACATACTCGTAGTTGCCACCGGGGGCATAGGCAGGAACGCTGAGGCCGAAGTCGCGGCCGCCGGAGCCGAGCGGGGCCAGGGTCACCGGGGCTGGACCGACAATAGGACCGTACTCACTTCCGTCCGGCAGCAACAGCATGGTCCACACGTCGCGGCGATGCAGTTGGTTGGTCTGGTTGTCGATCTCCAGAGTGTACTGGAAGCTGCCTCCACCCTCGGGAATGACGATCGATGTGTCCGGAGAGGTGATGCTGACCGCAAACGGGCAGTCATGCAGCAGCGAGGTGCCGACAATCAGCTCACCGGGGGTGGTAGCCGCCATCACCGTGCCGTCCGCCAGCAAGACGTCCGCCAGGTCGAGGGGGGACCCTTGGCCCGGCTTGCCGATCACCTCAAATTCCAGGAAGAGTAGGCTACCCGCGCCGCGCAGGGGCTGGCCCGTTGCCGTCACCTCGACGCGGTCCGCCAGTGGCGTCACCTGCACATCCCAGCCAGCGCTCATGCTGCCACCAAGACGGTAGCCGCCCGTGGCCACCAGGATTGACGGGTCGAAGTCCAGCGTCAAGCTGTAGCGATCGATGCCGCGACCGAAAGCTTCGCTGCCGATGTTCACCGGCACCATCACCAACTCTTTGGGCATGGCGCGCATGTGCGGCATGAAGACCGCCATCTTCGAGACCTCCTCCGCCACCGAAATGGCGCTGTGGCAGACGCGCTTGAAGGGGACCTGCGTCAAATTGCTTTCGCCCAGCGCCAGCGTTTCGATGCTGTAGCTGCCAGGGATGTTGACCACCTCCATGGTGAAGTTGGCGTAGACTCCGTCGTTCGGCTTGCCGTCGCGGTGCTGACCGTCGTCGAAGAGTGGCAGCGCAACATTCTGCTGCCGCGGCGTCGAGATCGAGGCGGTCACCTGGGCACCAACGACGGGCAGGCCGTTCTCGAACAGGTGCTCTTCGATGGTCAAGGGCAGGAAGAGACCGTCATTCTTGACGCTCATGGTCGCCTTCAGCATGGTGTAGGCGGATGCCGACACATAAATGCGGTCGTCTCCACCAGCGCGACCATTCATGCGTACCTGCCAGCGACCGGTGCGCGGCTTGGTCACGGTGTAGGTCATCAGAGTGACGTCTTCGAGGTACTCGATCAGGGAATCGAGGCCGGCTTCGACGGGGTCGATAATGCGGCCACCGGGCTCGATCAGCTCGAGGGTGCCGTTGGTGTTGTCCAACTCCCAGAGGGCGCTGAAGCGTACGTCATCGATGGAGGGATCCACATCGAAGAAGGCCGTCACGTCGTAGAAGTCGGAGACGTCCTGCTGAATCAGACCGAGCTGTTGCCGACCGGCGGCTCTGTTGAGGGAGAGCTGATAGCCCTTGATCAGGGGCACGCCACCCGCGGCCAAAGCATTGGCGCCACCGTTTCCACCCATGCCCGCCGCCAGGCCATCGGCCCCGGCGAAGAAGTACTCGCCGCCGGTATCGCCGGCGATCATCTGCAAAGAGTCGGCATCGACATCGGTGGGGCTGGAGGCAAAGCCAATGGTGTAGGCGTCGGTGGTCGAGGGCAGCATTGGCACCACACTTTCCACCCACGGGGCGGTGTTGCTCTTACCATCCGACATCAGAATGATCGACTGTGGATAGTTGGCAGGGCTGGCCAGCAGGAATTGACCTTGCGCCGTGCCCAGACCGCCGCCGATGGAGGTAGCGCCGCCGGCGGTCAAACCGTCGATGGCAGTGATGGCATCATTCTTGATGCTTTCGGAGGTGATCTCCGTCATGTAATAATCAACCGACGACGTACTACTGTAGCTGGTTACGGCAATGCGGTCGCCGGTATTCATCAAGCGTACCACTTGTGCGGCCGCATTCTGAGCAGCCGAAATCTTGCTGCCGCTCATGCTTCCGGACCGGTCGATGCTGAGGGCAATATCCACGGGATCCGGCTGCAGGTCGATGACGGCGCGGGCGATCACTTCCTGCATGGCGCGATTGATATTGACACGTCCATAGCCTAGCTCCACCGAGTGACCGGGTCGGCTGGCATCGTGATTGTAGTCATAACCGCCCACTGCATCGGCGCTGAACTCCAGAATCTCTTGCACTTCATCAGGAGTCAGCGACGAACCGGCAGGGCTGATGTGAATATGTTGCGAAATGACCAACGCCGCCGCGCCGGCCACCACTGGGGTGGCCGAGGATGTACCGTTGAAAGTGGAGATGTAGTCGCTGGCAGAGTAGCCCGAGGCGCCGGTGCGGTCGGTGGTGTAGATGTTGACGCCGGGGGCGGCAATGCTGAGACTATCGCCATAGTTGGAGCCCCACCAATACTCACCGTCACAGCTTGTGGTGCTCTTGCGCTCGTCGCACTCGCTGGTAGCTCCAACTGCGATGGCTTGCTCATAGATGGCCGGGTAGGAGATCGGCGTGGTGTTGCTATTGCCGGCGGCGAAACAGACCACGGCGCCTGCGGCCTTGGCATTGATAACCGCCGAGTGCACCGCGGTGAAGTCGCCGCTGCTCATAGCCCAACTGTTACTCAGAACCACGCCATCGTAGTCATCGACGAAGCTGGCGGCATAGTTGATAGCATCGGCGCGATTGGCGTTCATGCCTGAATTGAGATCGACCTTGAGCGGCATGATGCGGCAGCTTCCCGCGACCCCCGCGACCCCGGTGGAGTTGTCGGTGACGGCGGCGGCAATACCGGCGCACGCAGTGCCGTGATTGCCGTCATCGTCGGGATCGTTGTCGTCGTCATCGAAGTCCCAACCGATCAAATCGTCGATCTGGCCATTGCCGTCGTCGTCCACGCCGTCGATGTCGTCGGGGTCCAACACCCAGCCGGTGCCGTCCCACTCCAGAGTGGCGCCATCGCCGTCGGCGTCTTCGCCCAAATTCTGCCAAATGTTACCCCGCAGGTCTTCATGGTCCCAGTCGACGCCGGTGTCGATGATGGCGATCAACACATTGGGATCACCGGTTTCCACGTCCCACGCTTCACGTGCATCTATGTCGGCATCGGCGGTTCCGCCAGTGGAGCCGGTGTTGTGGAGGGCCCATTGTTGGCTGTAGTAGTTGTCGTTGACGTCTCCCATGGCGTCGTTGAAGCTGATCACGTTCAGCTCGGCAAAGCGTACCTGCGGCTGAGCCTGGAAGGTACGGATCATCTCGAAGGGATCGCTGCCGGCGGGCACACGGAGGGTGTAGTAGCCCGGTGTCCAGTGATCCTTGACGATCTCGCAGTCATGGGATTCGATCAGCGCCAACATGTTGGCTTCGGTTGCGTCGTTCTCGAACTGCACGGTGAGTTCGTCGGGGATGAAGTACTTGGTAAAGCCTTCCTGATCCACCAGCGCACGCTGGACCGCGCGCACTTCCGGCACCGCCCTCAGCAGGCGCACGAGTTGGTCAGGCCGGGCGTCAGCGGGAGCGGTGACCACGGCGAAACGGTGCTTGTCAATGGCATCGTGCATGATCGTCAGGCCGTACTGCGCCACCAGGGCTTGAATGTCCGCTTTGCTGACACCTTCGCGCAATGAGGCGAACTGGATCATGATGCTGCGGTCGGTTGGAGTGAAGCTGTATTGCTTGCCGAACAGCTTGTCGCGGTAGGCGTAGTCGGCGTGACTCAGGTCCAGGGCGTTGCCCGTGAGGGGTAGGGCAATGCTCGATGCCAGCGCCAGGCCAAATAGTGCGTGACGCGGGCAGCGGCGGCGGAACTTCCGATTGGTTGGAGACGGAGGGGGCGTGGCAAGGCATGTGCCGTTGCTCTGCATGTGGTTGGCAAGTATTGGTTGTAGCTGGTGCATAGCGCCTCTCAAGCAGGGGGTAAGGGGAGTAGCAGAGTGGCCGGCCGTCAACCGGCCGGCTTCTGCCAATGAAGGGGTGAAAGGGGGCCGTCGGTGGTCGGGAATCCCCCGTGCATGGGGTAGCCGGTGTGCAACCGATTCTTGCCACGGCAAGTTTCGGTGTCGCCTGGACGGGCGATCTTGCCGGGAACTCAGGGCGCGGTAATGTCGGCTGTGACCATTCGCGCCCACCGGAACGTCGTACCATCGCGGCACACTCCACGGTCCGGTTGGTTTGAACTCATGTGAGAAGTGCGGCGCACCACCTGTTGGTGCGGCACCAGCGCCGTACGAAGTACGGAGAACTGGTGCATGGCGTGGGTGCTGGACGGAGGCCGGGGGTCGGCCGAGGAGGCGCTGCCAGCATGGGGCGCCGTGGTTGTTCCGGCGCTTGGCAAGCCAAGTCCCGGCCCCTTGCTACGGGGCCGGCAAGAGCGCCACTACGAGTCCACGTGCCGGCGATCGGCGCCCGGCAGCCAACCGCTGTTCTGCGGGCCGCCGTAAGCCCCCATGTCGCTCCGCTCGCCGTTGGGGTG
The DNA here is from genome assembly GCA_026991065.1 of Gemmatimonadota bacterium. Taxonomy (GTDB): domain Bacteria; genus JALXCG01. The sequence goes on from JALXCG010000116.1 coordinate 5,157, forward strand.
TCCCGCCGGCCAGCCGGGCGCCTGGTCCCAGACCGCATCGTTCCAGAGCGGGTCGCCGACGTCGATACAGGGTGAAGAAACACCCAGGAGATAGCCGCGCCCGCGCCACTCCGCGAAACCTGGATCTTGGTCAATGTTGCCCTCCCCGGGCCAGCCGCCCCGCACATCACAGTAGCGGAGCTGGATGGTACCCGAGGGCGCGGTGTTGCTCTTCTCAATCAGGATCTCCGGCGCGGAGTCACCCCACAGAATGCAGTTTTCCAGCAGCGGCGGGAATTCGGCATTCAGGCGCAAGCGGATTGCGCCGCCGGGACCGCCCCAATTGGCGGAAAAGGTGCAGTTCCGAAAGTGCGGCTGGGTCCGGTAACCCTTCAGATACACCCCCGCGCCACCGGCGGCCTGGTTGCTCAGGAGCAGGCAGTTGTTCACGTCGGCCGTGGATTGGTCGCCGAAAAGAATGGCGCCGCCGTGCTGCGGGGCGGTGTTGAAATCCAGCGTGCAGTGGGCGAGCGTCACACCCCGGGTGAGGAAGAGGGCGAGCCCGCCGCCTTCGAGACCGGCGCTGTTGTGGTGAATGTTGCAGTGCCGCAACTCGATCTCGACCTCCTCTGTGGCGCGGCTGCGAGGCCTGTCCGTGGTTGACTTGCCGCGCCACCGACCGGGTTCCACCGGAGTGAGATCGGTGCTGCCGCGCAACAGGTAGAGCCCGCCGCCCCGGGACTCGGCGTGGTTGTCGGCGATGGTCGTGTTGCTGACCGTGGTAGAGCTGTGGAGCAGGTAGAGAGCACCGCCGCGCTGGGCCCGGTTGGCGGAAAAGAGGCAACCGTCGAACCTCGCCCGATCGAGATAGCTCAAACGCACTCCCCCGCCCTGCCGGGCCGCCACATTGTCGCGGAACTCCGTGTCGGTGCAGATCAGTGTGTCACTGTTGCAGGATCCTCCGGCGGCGGAATTGGCGCGGTTGTCGATGATCCGGCAACGATCCAGAACAAGGGTGGTGACGGCGCCGGAATAGAAGCCCCCGCCGTAGGAAAAGCCACCGTCCGCACGGTTGCGTTCGACCGCGGTCCCGGTCAAGGTGAAGCGACCATTGGAAAGATAGAGGCCACCACCATTGTAGGCGGCGCGGTTGTCGACCACGTCGCACTCCGTCAGGTCCAGATCGGCGAGCACGGCATGGAGCGCGCCACCGGTGCGTCCCGCGTGGTTGCTTGCGAGGCGGCAGTTGCTCATCCGCAGGTCATGCCCCTTGCAGTAGATCCCGCCGCCATAGTCGGCGCTGCACTCCTGGATCACACAGTCGCGCATTTCGGGTGCGGCTTCGAGACAGCAGATTCCGCCGCCGTCATTGCCGTCGGGCGCATTCCAGGCGTTGCCGCGCAGAATGGTCAGCCCCTCCAGAACCGTGTCGCTTCCTTCGCCACTGTGGAAGAGGAAGCCGCGGCCGGCCTCTTCGCAGTCGATCACGGTTGCGTTCGCGCCGGCGACGCCCAAGATGTGCAGCGGTCGCCCGTGGAGATTCAGGTCGCGGTTGCCCTCGCCTCCGTAGGTCCCGGCGGCGATCAGAATGGTATCAGCGGGAAACGCCGCGTCGATGGCATCCTGGATCCGGGCCAACTGCTCCGGCACCCGAACCGGGCCGGCTTCCGGTTTGATGATGAGCTGGCTGGAGCGCTCCGTAACAACAGCTCCTCCCCGGTATCCCGAGAGGCGCAGTTGGTGGGTTCCCGGCGCGCCGGCGGAGCCGTCGATGTTCCAACTGAGAGTGTCGCCCGGCATCAGTTCAACCGGCGCGGATCCGGGGACAATCCAGTGCGGCCCCCAACTGAAGTCCACCACCAGGGAGTCGAGGTCGAGACGCTCTTCGCAATCGTTGCAGAGCTGCGCCTGGAACCGGATCGACTCGCCGAGCAGAAGCTGCGCCGGCGGATCCAGCAGGAGCAGTTGCAGATCACACGGCGTGGGAACACAGTTGAGCGGGCCGCCGTAGGCACCCAGATCCGCACGCGCGTCGCCCAGTCCGGGTGGCAGGCAGCGGTCGGCGACCGCCGGGTTGCCGGCGTCGATGCAGGGGGAGTCGGGGGCAAGAGTGAAACGATCAAAATCCGGGTCCACAAAGCGCGGCGGCTGGTCCAGATTGCCGGTGCCCTCGAAGCCTCCTTCCACATCGCAGTAGGTCACTGTCGGCGGATCGCCGGCGCCAGGGCTGATGTTCCCGCCGGTGTTGCCCCAGACGATGCTGTTGCGCAGCGAGATCGGTTGCTCGGTGGAAAGATCGAGGCCGCCGGCAGCATCGGCCTGGTTGTTGGCGACCACGCAGTGGAGCAGGTTGACCGCCGAGTTGCCGATCCCCGCGCCACCGCCACGGCTGCTGCTGTTGTGGACCAGAAGCGAGTTGTAGATCTGAATCGGGGAGATCTGCGAGATGTAGAGCCCGCCCCCGCTGTTTGCCGCGCTGTTGTGCCCAATGAAGCAGTTCACGATTGCGCCCCCCTGGGTGTACCAAAGGTAGGCACCGCCGCCCGCGGCACCTGAGTCGTTGTATTCAAGGCGGCAGTTGCGCAGGGTGGGCCGGCTGGAGTTGGCAAAGATGGCGCCGCCGCTGCGCAGCGCCGAGTTGTCGGTGGCGACACACCCATCCAACAGAAAATCGGACTGGAAGAAATAGCAGGCCCCGCCTTCGTCGCCGCACCCATTGCCTTGGAAAACACAGTTGATGAACTGCGGGGAGCTGTTCAGGCCGTAGTAGGCGCCGCCATTGCTCAGGGGCTCCGGTGCGAGGTTGTTGATGAAGACGGTCTCCTCGAAGCGCGGGGCCACGGCGTTCGCGGTGTAAACGGCCCCGCCATGGGCCTGTTGCGACCAGGTGCCGTTGTCTGCGATGCGGCAGTTGCGAACCGTCAGCGAGGAGTTCGCCAGGTAGATCGCGGCGCCATCCGGGTTGCCGGGCGGGGCCGTGCCGTTGATCAAGGAGAAGCCTTCAAGCACGGCGGCAGCGCTCTCGCCATCCACCAGCTTCAGGAGGCGGCT
>JALXCG010000117.1 GCA_026991065.1 Gemmatimonadota bacterium
AGATTCACCGTGGGGGGCGGCGCAAAAGCCCTGAGTTGCTCGACCATGTCCTGGTGCCGATCAACGGTAAAGTCAAGAAGATAGGGCAATTCAGCCTCAAAATCCGCGGCATCCTCGAAATGCTGCTTGTACATGTCACGATGGACATCCGCTGAAACCAACGCATGGTCCGCGGCAAGCAGATCCTGCAGAAAATCGACGGAGAGTTCGTTCTGAATCAACTGTGCCAAAGTAACCGCGTAGCGACGGGCGTATTGCGGCGAATGCATGAGCCGATCGTACAAACGATTGTAGGCGATAAAGAACCACCGGTGCTCGCGAGTTCCGTAGTCGATCGGATGGTGAACATTCTCCCACCCAAGCTGGACATCCCACGGCGCGAAATAGAAGAGTCCGGATGAAGCGTCGCGGAAGAGAAAATAGTTGTGGACAACGTGATCCCAGTTCGCCACAACCGCCTCCGAGGCGTAGAAACGCATAAACGCATCGACATCCAAAACCTCGCGAATCTGCGTTCGGAACTCCTCTGGGGATGTCTCATTCACGATTTCAAAAAGGTGGTCCAGGGCGGCGTAGTCACCATATTCGCCGTGCTCCAGCGTGTAGATCGGGTAGTAATCACTCACCTCCTCGTGCCGCCGAAAATCGCCTTCTGCTACTTCGCTGTCAGCCCTCCAAATGGTTCCGGAAAGCCCGCGTTGCTGGAGGAAGAACTCATCGACCTGCTCGATATCCACATAGACACCGATGTACTCGTTCGCACGCTGAAGATTCAGATACCTCGCCGTCGACGCCAGACTACCCGCTCGGGTAAACAGATCGAACCCCACCTTCTCCCGCAGTGGCGAAGGCATCTGCCACTCGGACTGCAGGTTCAGCTTGCGGCGCTGCCCCGGGAACAGGTCGTTGCGGTCGGCGCGGAACTTGTAATTCTTCTTGATCAGCCCACGCGTTGTATTGCCGCGCAATCTGACCTCGGCTTCCGGCCACTCCTGTCCCTCGGTCCAGAAAAAGGCCGGGAGATAGAGATCGCTCCTTCGATCCGTATAAAGGGTCGTGAAATCTTCCTCCAGCATGTCGAAGCCATCCACCGGCAGTACTGAATCGCTGAACGCCAGCGGGCTCGCATCAACCGTAGGACTTGGGTCACTGAGATTGCCGCTCGCGTCCACCGCGACCAACTGATAACGATAGTCGTGAGTCGGGTCCAGATCGCGATCGCGCCAACGATCAAAGACCACTGGTTCGGGAGTGATGCGTTCAAACGGACCGCCAAGAGTAAGGTCCGCGCGCCAGATATAGACGCCCAACTCATCTCTTTCCCAGCCACGCTCCAGAAGAAGCACCACTTCGCGATAGCTGTTGATCACTTGCGGAGCCGGCGGCGCCGCCGGCGGCACAACATCGGGGCTCATCTTTTCGACAAAGATGGCGGAGAGAATCGTGGACCCCTTTTGCGCCGAAGCAACTACATTGAGTTGCCCGTCCGCCACATGAACAGTGCGTCGTAGCGAAAGCCCGTAACGGCGATCAACCTGGGCAAAAACATCCAGACTGTCGACCAGAACCCGACCTTCGGCCGCCACGCGCATGCTGCGCAGTCCACGCCAATGGAACTCGTTCTCCATGAAATGGAGATGCAGCAGATAGTCCCCGTTCGGCAGATCGAAACGATACTCCTGCCATCCGGAAGCCCAGGACCCCAACAGGCGCTGATCGGTGACCGCCTCGGTACCACCAATGTCCGCAACTGAATCCAGGAAACCGGGGCGATGAGATTCCCCCCCAACGCGACCCGACCGATTGAAAACGGAATAGTCTCGATCGATCGAATAGGTGAGTCCATCCGGGGTGGTGCGCGCCCGATTGTCTCCACAATTGAAGCCCTGCTCGTAAGCAACCAGGGCCGGCGCAACCACGACCAGCAGTACGGATGCCTGGAACAACCGGCATAGGCAAGAAAAACGCGACATGGACTACTCCCGGGAGCCGGACCGGCTCATGCTGCGGGACAAACGTGCACCTGCCCCTTTTCCGGGAGTCTAACCTACATTGCTCCCAAGGCTCAGCCGCGAAGCACTCGAATCGATCATGCCGAGGAGCCCGACATCTGCGGACGCAGAGCACGGATATACCAGTTCGCGGCATGCCGCAGACCATCCCGGACTGAGTAGAGCGGCTCGTAACCAAGCAGTTCTCTCGCTTTGCCAATATCGGCCAACGAATGAAGCACGTCTCCAGGCCGAAAATCCCGATAGATCGGTTCCCGCGTGGCCGCCTCCGGGCATGCCCGCGCAACCTCTTCCCGGATCCAATGGAAAAGCGTACGCAGATCCGTGCGCTCGCCAAACGCGACATTGTAGACCTGCGTGACCACTTTCGGATCGGCGACGCAAGCGGCGAG
>JALXCG010000118.1 GCA_026991065.1 Gemmatimonadota bacterium
ATGCCGGCGTCCAGGAGCAGCGGGCGACGGCAACGGAGGGCGGTGTGCAGCGGCGTGTCGGTGGCGGGCATGGGAATCCCTGGAGGTGAAGCGGTTGCCGGGAGCGGTCGCGCCGCCGGTGCGGGATCTGGGTGGGGCATCCTCGCACCGGGAGATCGCGCCCGCGGGATCCCGATAGTATACTGCCTGCGCCCCTGCTCCGGCCGGCGGCCCCGCTCCGCCCCGGACTCCCTTTCCCCTTCCGCGATTCCAGCGCCCCAAGCTCATCGAGGTCTCCATGTCCGTTCCCCGCCTGCTCCCGCTTGCCCACCCCGTGCTCTCCGGCCCGGTTGTCGTTGCCATCATGGATGGGGTCGGCATCGGCCGGGGCGATCGCACCGATGCGGTTGCCCAGGCGCGCACCCCGTTCCTGGATCAGCTCGCGGCGACCGCGCTGACCACCCGCCTGCGCGCCCACGGCCGGGCAGTGGGGATGCCCGGCGACGGTGACATGGGCAACAGCGAAGTGGGCCACAACGCCCTCGGCGCCGGCCGGATCTTCGACCAGGGGGCGAAGCTGGTCTCCCGGGCGATCGAGAGCGGCCGCCTCTTCGAGGGGGAGCTGTGGCGCGACATGGTGCGCCAGTGTGTCTCGCGCCACACGCCCATGCATTTCATCGGCCTGCTCTCGGACGGCAATGTCCACAGCCACATCGACCACCTGATCGCGATGCTGCGGCGCGCCGACCAGGAGGGGGTGGAAGAGGCCTATGTGCATGCGCTGCTGGATGGCCGGGATGTGCCGAAGACCAGCGCCCACATCTATGTGCAGCAGTTGGAAGCGGTGCTGGCGGAGATCGAAAAGCGCCCCGGGCGGCGCTACCGGATCGCCTCGGGCGGCGGCCGCATGGGGGTGACCATGGATCGCTACGAGGCGGACTGGAGCATCGTCGAGCGCGGCTGGCGCGCGCATGTGTTGGGCGAGGCGCGCCCCTTCCCGTCGGCGATGGCCGCGATCGAAACGTTCCGCGCCGAAGAGCCGGGGGCGGTGGATCAGCACCTGCCGGCCTTCGTCATTGTCGAGGAGGGGCGTCCGGTGGGGCGGATCGAGGATGGCGCGGCGGTGATCGCTTTCAATTTCCGCGGCGACCGCATGCTGGAGCTGGTGCAGGCGTTCGAGGCGGAGCAATTCGACCACTTCGATCGCGTCCGGCGGCCCGATCTGCTCTTCGGGGGGATGATGCAGTATGACGGCGACACCCACGCGCCGCGTCGCTTCCTGGTGGCGCCGCCGCAGATCGACTACACCCTGGGCGAGTTGCTCTGCGACCGGGGGGTGACGCAGTTGGCCTGCAGCGAGACGCAGAAATACGGCCACGTCACCTATTTCTGGAACGGCAACCGCAGCGGCAAGTTCGCCGAAGAGCTGGAGACCTACATCGAGGTTCCCTCCTACGAGCCGCCCTTCGATGAGCGGCCGGAGATGCGCGCGCCGGCGATTACCGACACCCTGCTGCCGGAGCTGGAGAGCGGCCGGCACCGTTTTCTGCGGCTCAACTACGCCAATGGCGACATGGTGGGGCACACCGGCAATTTTGCCGCCACGGTGCGTGCGGTGGAGGCGGTGGACCAGGCGCTGGCGAGGCTGGCGCCGGTGATCCTGGCGGCCGGCGGGGCGCTGCTGGTGACCGCCGACCACGGCAACGCCGACGACATGCTTGAGGTGGACAAGAAGAGCGGCGAACCGCTCCTGGAGGAGGGGCACCCGGTGCCGAAGACCTCCCATTCGCTGAATCCGGTGCCGTTTCACCTGCTCTTGCCGCCGGCGGCGCGTCCCCATTTCGCCCTGGCGAGCACGGTGGAGGCGCCGGGGCTCGGCAATGTGGCCGCAACGGTTGCGACGCTGCTCGGGTGGCGGCCGCCGGAGATCTATCTGCCGTCGCTGGTGCGCTCCCTGGCGGAGTGAGCCGGGCCGGCGCCCGCGGTGTCGGTAGCGCCGCCGCCGAGGAAGTGCAGCTCGACGGCGTTGGAGAGGCCCCGGTAGTCCGGCTGCGTGGGGTCTTCGAAGACCACCTGCAGATAGCGGGTGACCGGAGCCGCCTCGCGCGGCACGCCGGGCAGGCGCAGTTGCCCCTGGATGTCGGTGACTGCGGTGTAGATCACCCGCGGCGGATAGGGAGCGAGTTGGCCCCCGTGGTAGGGATGGGGGTCGAGGCGGTCGCCCATGACCACCCAGGCGACGGTTTCGGCGGGTGCGTTGCGCAACCACAGCTCCACCTCGGCGCCGCTGCGCAGGGTGTCGCCGCACACCGAGAGGGTGGCCACGCCGGGGCCCTGGTAGCCGACATCCCGCTGGCACTGTTCCACATGCAGCAGCGGGTCGAGGTAGGTGAGCAGTGCGCGCACGGTGCTTTCGGCGGC
>JALXCG010000119.1 GCA_026991065.1 Gemmatimonadota bacterium
GCTCTACGCCTTACTGCTGCTGGGTGGAGCGAAAGAGCGGGAAGAGATGCGGATCGTCCTGGAGTCGCGCAAGCCCGGCGACCCGTGGTTCGCGGCCGCGGCGGATCTGCTTTGCGGTGCCGATGAGCAGGGTGCGAGTCGATTGCGACAGTGGGTAAAGGAGACCTGGAACGAAACCCAACGCCACGCCCTCGCCCGGGCGGTCGTGCTGGACCTGGTCGGGGCATCCGCCGCCTGCAGGGAGGAAGCGCTCGAAACGCTGCTCGATCTGAAAGCCGATGGTGAGAACAAGGGCAGCCTGCTCCTGCCGCGCCTGGCCAGCCTGGGCGAGAATCTACAAACACTTTGCCATGCCGCACCCCCGCCCGAACTGGCCGGAGCGCTGCGCAGCAAGGTGCTGGGCGAACTGGTTGAACTGCCGGACCGGGTGCGCCATGAACTCACGGCCGGTCCGACGCGAAAGACGATCCTGTCGATTCTGCGGCAGATTCGGCAGATCGCGCGGGCCGATTTCGGCAGCGGTTCTCTGGATCCGAAACTCGAGGTCGGCGTTGTCACCAGACGCCTTCCGCTCAGAGAAACCGTGGAGCTGATCGTTGCCGTCCGCAACCAGGGCAACGGTCATGCCCACGATGTTCAACTGAGTCTTGGCAAAAGTCCCGGCTTTGACTTAATGATCGGGAGCGCCGCCATCGGGATTCTCGGACCGGGCGCGGCGGCGGAAGCGGCGTTGCGCATTCGCCCCTTGCAAGAAGGGGATATGCCGGTCGAACTGCAGGTCTCCTGCAACAATCTGGACGGAGAACTGATTGGGCAGAGCGTGGCCGACGTGATCTCGTTCTACTCCGCGCGGGAGTTCACGCGGATCGAAACGCCCTATATCACGGGCAGCCCGATTCGCTCCCCGGAAATGTTCTACGGCCGCACCGAAAGCATCGAGCAGATCATGGGACGGTTGGCCGGTGTGTATCAGGACAACCCCCTGGTAATCTACGGCCAGCGCCGAACCGGAAAGACCTCGTTGCTGCTGCAACTGGAGCGGCGGTTGAATCGGCGCCCCTACATTCCGGTGTACGTGGATCTGCAGGAGCACCGGGGTGCTCGCACGAGTCGTCTCGTAAAGGTGCTCATGAGCATGCTGCACGCCCATGTAGCGGCGGCTGGGGTCCAGCTCACGCACAGCGTCGAAAGCTGGCGCGCCAAAGCGGAAAACGCTCCGGTCGAGGCAATGAGTGACTACTTGCGAATGATCGGTGAATTGGATGGCGACTTTCGCTTGTTGCTGATGCTGGATGAGTTTGAATCCCTGATCATCGGCGTGCAGGAAGAGCGGATCTCGGCGCATCTTTTCGATGTCCTGCGCCACACGCTGCAGCACAATCGACGCTTCAGTTTCATCTTCACCGGGGCCGACAAGCTCAAAGAGCTTGTCTCGGACTACGCGTCGGTGCTGTTCAATACAGCGGAGTTCATCGACATCGGCTATCTCACCAGAGAAGAGACCATCAACCTGGTGCGGCAGCCGGTTGCCGGCCGGCTCGAGTATCGCCGGGAAGCTGTTGAGAGTGTTGTCAGGGCCACGGCCGGTCACCCGTACTACGTCCAGTTGGTGTGTGCCGCCATTGTGGATCGCATGAACCAGGAGATGCGCACGCTGGCCACCGAAATGGACGTCGACGCGGCGACCCGCGCCATTGCCGAAACCGAAACCTATTTCACCTACTTGTGGGTGCTGTGCAGCGAGGAGGAGCGCCCGCTGGTGGCGCTGATCTCTACCGTCACCGATGCTTCGACTCCTTGGGTTTCACGGCGGGAGATCTGGCAATTGCTTCGGGCCGGCAACCACACCGAGTTGGACGACGCGGATCTCACCCGGGCCCTGGCGAGCCTTGTTTCAAAAGGGATTCTCTCCGAGGAGCAGTTGAACCGGGAGCAGGCCTTCGCCGTGAGAATCGATCTTTTCCGCATGTACTGTGCACGTTTTCATCCCAGCCACATTGTTGCGCTGAAGAGCGAGGAGGTAGTCGCCAATGAGCAATCCGTTCAGTGAAGTGTTGCCTTTGATCGAAAAGGAAGGGAAGGTGTGGGAGGCCAGCGATTGGTTGGGCCGGGGGGCTTTGATGGAGGAGATCTGGCACCGCCTGCACGGCCCGAATCCCAGCAGCATCTGCCTCTGGGGCCCCCGCTGCATCGGCAAGTCGTTCTTTCTGCACATGCTTCGCCACCGCCTGCGGGCTCACTCGCGGGCCCAGACAGGGAAGGCACAGGGCTTTGCCGACCGGATCGGCATGGGCTCCGACGCACCGCTGGTGGTGCATGTGGATCTGCGCGGCGGTGATGGCGCCCGCGACCGGGAACTGCTCACCGCAATCGCCGGTCAGGTGGCCGACGAGGTC
>JALXCG010000120.1 GCA_026991065.1 Gemmatimonadota bacterium
GGGCGGAGAGCGCTGGGGCGGAAAAGTTGCGGCGGGGGCGGTGTGTCGCTTATGGTGAGGGTTCGTTTCGGCCCAGGGGCAGCGCCTTGGTGGTGCGGCCCACGGGAGGAAGTGCGGTGAGAATCCGCCACAGCCCCGCTACTGTGATCGGCGCGTGATGCGTTCGTAAGTCAGGTCGTCCCACTGGGTTCGTCTACTCAGATCCTTCGCGGGCAAGGTCTGGGGGCCACCGGGCTGCGGTCCGGGTGGGTTCCGCCTCCGCGACGTGGTGATGGGGTCGCGGTGAGATCCGGCGAGTTCCGGGTCGGGCGGCTGCTTCGGCGCGTCGCGGCGCTTGGAAGGTTCGCTCGGTTTCCGGTTGTGGAGATCCGCGGCTGAGCCGTGGTCCGGATGGTGAATCGACGTTCGTTGGGAGCGGCGGTTCGCGGGTTCGGGGTGCGTTGCGGCGGTGGGGCTCGACGACCGGGGAGTTTTTTGGAGTCGAGCCAGATGAAAAGGTTTTTTGCTACAGGTTTTGCTGGGTTTTCGGGTGATGGTTGCGTGGCGCGGGCGCTGCTGCTGATCGGCTTGGCGGCCGGGATGGCGGGCGCGGCGGAGCAACCGGCGCTGCTGGTGGTGAATGGGGGCGATGCGACGCTGGATCTGCGGCCGCTGCCGGACGGGCCGGTGCAGCGTCACTGGGCGGATCTGCCGGCGTGGGCGACCGATGTGGCGGTCTGGGGCGATTACGCTTATGTGACCGGGTCGGGGGATGACCGGATTTCGCGCCTGGATCTGCGCAGCGGCGCGATGGAGCTGGATTGGCTGGCGCTGCCGGCGTTTTCCAGTGCCTGGGGGATTGTGATCCGCGACGATCGCCACGGTTATGTGGTGCTGGCGGGGATGAATGCGGTGCAGGCGTTCGACCCGAGTAGGGCGGAACTGGTGGGGGCGCCGCTGGAGTTGGGCAACTGGCCGGAGGGGTGCCTGCTCTATGACGATCAGCTCTATGTGGCGGTGACCGGTTTCGATTTTGGCTCTTTCTCCTATGTGGATCCGATGGTGGTGCGGGTGGATCCCGACCGCTGGGAGGTGGCGGCGGCGACGCCGGTGCACGAGAATCCGCAGGCGCTGGCGACCTGGGGCGGGCGAATCTACGCGGTTTGCACCGGCGATTACGGGCCGGTGGAGGCGGCGGTGGCGGTGCTGGACGCGGGGGATCTGGCACCGGTGGCGGAGATCGCGGTGGGCGGCACCGCGGGGAGCATCGAGATCGGGCCGGATGGGATCGGCTATCTGGGTGACAACGGTTTTGTTTACAGCGGCATCTACTCTTTCGATGCGGCGGGATTGGCGCTGCTGCGCGGGCCGGCGGATCCGCTGAGCAGTGAGCCGACTTCGGCCTGCCTGGTGGATGCGGAGCGCGGGGCTTTTTACAGCACCAGCTATGACTTCGCCGCCGGCACGCTGCTGGAGTGGAGCTGGCCGGGGCTGGAATTGGCCGGCGCCGAGGTGGTGGGCGGCGGTCCGGTGGCGCTGGGGCTCTGGGCGGCCCCGGTGGTGGACCTGGAGCTGGAGCCGGTGACGCCGCGGCCGGTCGCGCCGGGGGCGATGGCGTCACTGAAGGTGACCCTGGAGAATCGCACCGACGAGATGCGCTGGGTGCGCCTGGCGCTGGATCTGTTCCGCGCCGATGGAAGCGCGCTGAACGGCGGTGAGCCGGCGTATGAGCTGGATGTTGCGCTGCCCGCGGGCGAGATGGTGCACCGTACGCTGCGGCGGGTGGTGCCGGCGGGATTGGCGGCGGGCGAGTACGACCTGATCGGCCGGGTGTTTGCGGCGGATGGCGCCGACGATGGCGTGCAGGTGGATGCCGCGCGGAGTTTGCTCGAGGTGAGCACCGGGCAGTGAGGGGGGTGTTGGCGTCTTTGCGGGCGGTGCCGGCGGCGCTACGGGTGGGTCATCGGGCGGCGCTTTTGCGGGCGCTTGCGAAGCCGCTTTCGCTGGCGTCTTCGCGGGCGCTTCTGCAACTGCTCCTGCTCCTCGCCCTCTCTCCGGCTCCAACCGCGGTGGCGCAGCAGATTCGCGGCCGCGTGGTCACCGCCGCCGGCGGACGGCCGATCGCGGGTGCCGCGGTGCAGTTGGCCGGCACCGGGTTCGGCGCGGTGACCGACGGCGCCGGCCGCTTCCGGCTGGAGGCGGTGCCGGAGGGGCGCTACCGCGTGCAGGTGCGGCATGTGGCCTATCTGCCGCCGGCGGAGATCACCCTGCGGGTGCGCGCCGGTGAGCGGCTGCCGGAGCTGCGCGTGGAGTTGGAGCCGCGGGTGTTCATTGCGCCGGAGACGGTGGTGGAAGCGCCGCGCGAGCGCTGGGGCGGGGCGGAGCCGCGCCCGGAGGCGGGAGCCCCACCGCGC
>JALXCG010000121.1 GCA_026991065.1 Gemmatimonadota bacterium
CGGCGGAGTTTCCCTGCACCCTGCCGGCGGTGGTGGCGCGGCGGGCGGGGGTCGCGCCGGATGCTCCGGTGGTCGGGTTGGAAGCGGCGCTGGCGGCCCTGGATGCAGTGGTGGAGGGGCGGATTCCGGGCAGCAAGGTGCTGACTCTGATCGGTGCTGATGGCCGGGCGGTACGCAACTACCGGGTGGCGCTGGGCACGCAGATCAAAGAGGTGCTGGAACACGCGGGGGTGACTCTGGCGGAGCGCGACAAGGTGATCGCCGGCGGGCCGATGCGGGGGTTCGCGCAGTATTCGCTCGAAGGTGTCGTGGACGCCGGGGTGGACGCGCTGACTCTGGTGGCGGCGGCCGATGTGGTGGAGTGGACGCCGGACCCCTGCATCAATTGCGGCGTCTGCATCGACGCCTGTCCGCTCCGCCTGCAGGTGCAACTGATCACGCGCTATGCCGAATTCGACCTTTTTGACGAGGCGCGCAAGTTGCAGATCGATGCCTGCGTGGAGTGCGGGCTGTGCGCCAGCGTGTGCACGGCGAAGAGGCCGTTGCTGCAATTGATTCGGTTGGCCAAGCGTGAGCTGGAGAAGGCAGGATGATGACTCAGACGGCGCGGTTTACGGTGGGGGAGGCACCCCATTGGCGGACCCGAACGAGCATTCGCCGGGTGAATGTGGCGTTTATTCTTGCGCTCCTGCCGACGGCGCTCCTGGGAGCCGTGGTGCACGCTTTCGGCAGTCGAAATGTGGAGCTGGAAGCGACGATCGGCGCGGTCAGTCCGGTGCTGGAGGCCGGCGCGCGGGAGATGGGGGTCGGCGCGGGGCCGTTGTGGTTCTTCGGCATCCTGGGCACCTTGGCGCTGGGCATGGGGGTGGGTCTGCTGGCGGAGTATCTGGCGCAGGTGTTGATGCGCCAGCCCTACCAGGCGACCGATGGCCACGGGGTGTTGATGGGGCTGCTGCTCGCGCTTTTCTCACCGCCGGGGGTGCCGGCCTGGGTGCTGGCGATCGGTGTGTTGGTCGCGATTTTCCTTGGTAAGCAGATTTTTGGCGGCATCGGCTCCTACCCGATGCATCCGGCGATGATCGGCTGGCTGGTGCTCCTGCTCTCCTGGCAACACTATATCTATCCGGTCGGCGCCGCCAGCATTGCGACGCCGGATCACGCTGTGGTCCTGGTGACCGCGCTCGGCGGGCTGCTGCTCTGCGGCCTGGGGTATGTTCGCTGGCAGATTCCACTGGGGGTGTTGGCCGGCGTGGCGCTCTTCTCCGCGCTGTTCGGGGCGTCGCTGGATGGGGGCGTGATGAAGCAACTGCTGAGCGGTCACGTGATGCTCGCGGCTTTTTTTGTTGCTACCGACGCCACGTCGTCACCGGCCAATCGCCTGGCGGCACTGATCTACGGCTTGTTCATCGGATTGATCATTGTGCTGATCCGCGCTTTCGGGATTTGGCCCGATGCGATTCCTTTTGCCATTCTGCTCGGCAATGTTGTGAATCCGCTTCTGGATCGGATTCGGCCGCGGGTGCGCCTGGTGGAGGTCGGCTGACGATGAAGACCTACATCCGAATGATTGTGGTTCTGGCGCTGATCTCGGTTCTCAGCGGGCTGGTTCTCGGGGGGCTCTATGCTGTGACCCATGAGCAGGCGGAGAACAACATTCTGAAGTACAAGAAGATTCCCGCGGTTGCCGACATCTACGAGGTGTTGGCGGGAGAGCTGCCGCCGGCGGAGCGCGAGGCGGTGGAGGAGGGGCTGCTGGCGGAGAAGCGCTACATCGATCTTGGCGACGGCGAGAAGAAACTCTTTTTTGTGATTCGAAAGGATGGCGAGCCCTACGCCGTGGCACTGGAGGATTATGGTCAGGGTTTCGGCGGCGATCTTGGCGTGATGGTCGGGTTTGTGCTGGAAAGCCGGGAGTTGGTCGGGATCGGGGTGACCACGATGGCGGAAACGCCGGGAGTGGGAACCCGGGTGCGGGATGCGAAGTTCGCCGAACAGTTCCACGGGGCGGCACTGGATGCCAACTTCAAGGTCAAGAAGGATGGCGGTGTGATTGATGCTGTTTCCGGGGCGACCATCTCGTCGCGCGCAGTGGCCGATGCGATCAGCAAGGCGCGCGATTTCTATGCCGGGCATCGGGAGGAGATCATGGCCGCGATCACCCAGGTGGTTGGAGAGAACACATGAGCACCACGCTGACGCGGGAGTTTACCAAGGGGCTTTGGGATGAGATTCCACCGTTTCGGGTGGTGCTCGGTCTCTGTCCCACCTTGGCGGTAACGACAACGCTGGAGAACGGCATCGGCATGGGGCTGGCCGCGACCTTTGTGCTGGTCTGCTCCAATGGCTTGATCTCTGCCCTGCGCAAAGTGATTCCCGACGAAGTGCGG
>JALXCG010000122.1 GCA_026991065.1 Gemmatimonadota bacterium
TCATGCTCGCGCGGATGCAACACCTGCTCAACCAAATAGACATGCCCGGCCATCCCGGAAACGATCGCCGCCCCATAGCCGATGGTGATCGTCACCACGTGGGTGCCCAACCAGAAGTTGGAGTTCAGCACCGCCACCAGCATTCCCATGGTGTCGCCGTCCGCGGCATAGCCGAACCCCACAAAATGGAGCGTCGCCCCCAAAGTCGCCGCGACAAAAGTGCCGAGCCCATTGCGCTGCGACAACTCCACCGCAATGCCGGCCAGAACCGCGATGAACCCGACGAAAATGATCGACTCATAGAGCGTCGACACCGGGGGCCGCCCCATGATGTACATGCGCAGCAGCAGACCGGTGAGGTGGGGCACGAATCCCACGACCAGCGAGCCAAACGCCAGTTTCTGCAGCAATCCCGGCTTGAACATCCAGCTCAGCGCCAGCAAGACAAACGCAAGAATGTAGAAGGCCACACTCTTATAAAAGAGAGCGGCGTGGTTGTAGAGCGCTTCGACATCGATCTTGCGCAGATCGACGCGCTCCTCCTGGTCGCTGGTTAGCCCGGCGGCGCTCACCAGATCGGCGCGCAGTGCCGCAACCGCCGCTTTCGTCGCCTCGACATCCCCCTTCAGATAGGCGCCCAGCACCCTCTGCCAACCATCCATGACCGCCCGCTGGGCAGCCGATATGGACCGCCCATCCAGGAGTTCCCAGGGCGCCAGCCAGCGCTCCTCACCACGCTCCGGATCCGGCGGAACAATCGCCACCGCCGTCGCCGTGCGATCGAAAAACCGCCGGCTCAACTCATTCGCCAGCGCCAGCGCCGCCGGATCGCCGCCCCCCGCGGCCGCATCGTTCGCCCCGCCCGCGGCAGCGGCCTCCGCCGCCTGGGCCAGCTTCGCCATCGCCGCGTCGTTCCCCTGCAACTGCCAATAGCTCACGCCGCTGCCCGGCTCCACGCCGAACGTCGCCGCCAGGGTCAAGTCGTCAATCCGGATCGACGGCACCAGGCAGGTAAGAGAGCGGCTCATCTCGTAGTAGTGAAAGACCTTCGCCTGCAGCTCCAGAAGTTGGTTCTCCACCAGCGTTCGCAGATCCTCATCCTTCTGGTGGTAAGCGCGCAGGTCCTCCTCGTGCTGATGCAGCGCGGAGTAAACCTCCTTAAAGGAGTAGCGGTGCGCCTTGCGCTCCTCCAGCCCGATCGCCGCCGCGGCTTCCGGGTTGCGCAGATCAAAGACCTGGCGGTTGTAGGCCGTCTCGGGATCCGCCACCAGTTCCAGGAACCATGCGATCCCCGAGAAATCCTCCAGCGACTGCTTGGCATTGAACGCCAGCAGGCTCATCCGCGCCACCGTATCCAGCGCCTTGATCCGCCCCTCGCTCTGGGCCGGAATCGCCCGGCACAACTCGGCGGCCGCGTTGCGCTGCACCGCCGGCGCCACGCCCACCGCGCCCACGCCGCTTTCCGCCGCCGCCGCGCCCGAACCGGCTCCCGCCAGGGGCGCCACGACCACCGCCAGCGCCAGGCCCAAGCCCAAAACCACGCTCCTGCGAAGCCCTGCAAAAACCGCGCCGGCATCTCTACCGAAGGCCCTCTTGCGGCCACCAACAACTCTGCTCTCGCTCTTGTGCTTCATGCGTCTCGCCTTTGCACCGTGCGCGCCCGGAAAAGCCGCGGCAGTTGAATCAGAAGATGCACCAGAAGACCGATGCACATGATCAAACTCGAAATGTAGGGAAAGAGCCGGCCGTAGTTCTTCACCACCGCCAGCACCGTAGTCTCCCGGTTCGGCCCCTCAATGAATGACGACTGATAGAGCGTGTAACCGCGGTGGCGCAACGGATGATTCATGTAGATCACCACCCGCTGCTTGCTGCCGTTTTCGATCAGATTGACCACCGACTTGTAACTGCGCGCCACCCCGGTTCCGGGATGCACTTTCTTTTCGAAATCGATCAGCTCCAGAGCAAACGGCAACACCTCGCGTTTTCCGCGCAGATCCAAGGCATAGGGCTTGCCCCCGGCCTCAAAACGCTGCGGCTCGCCCATCCCTTCGAGCACCACGTAGCGCCCGTCGGTCGCCGCCCCCATGCCGCTCAAGCGCAGCAGCAGCGCCCGCCGATTCTCATCCTCATTGTTCACCGCCGGAATCCCCACCACATCGAAACGCCTCAGCAGCCCCCGCAGATCCGCCTCCGCCTCCCCGCTGCGTCGCGTCGCGCTGCAGTTCTCATAGAAGGCGAGCACCTCGATCCGCCCCGGAAGCCCCTCCACCTGCAGCACCTCGCCCGGCTTGAACCACCCCTCGGCGAAGGCCGTAACCTGGTCGTGATCCGCCGGACTCTGGTCGATCACCGCCAGCTCCAACCCATGGTGCAGTTGCACCAC
>JALXCG010000123.1 GCA_026991065.1 Gemmatimonadota bacterium
CCGGACGACGGAGCGCGGTGGCGCCGCCGCCGCAACGTTGATTCCGGCCGCCGACGGCGCCACCGCGCTCCGTCGTCCGGCGGCGCTGCGTTGAGAGGAGATCGGGGGAGAGGAAAAGAACGCCAAAACAAGCTCCGTTCACTTCTGGCTCGTCGCGAAATCGCGCGACCTCCCCACGTCGCGAATAGCACCTTGCGCATCGGCGTCCGTGGGGCGATGTTTCGTTAAGCAGAGCGTAACCCCCGGCCGTCCCCATCCCGCCCAGAAGTTTTGCCCATGCAGCGCCGCCAGATCGAAGCCCGCCTCCGCGCCGAAGTCGCCGCCCGCCCGCGCCTGCGCGGAGTCTTTCACCAGTATGGCTTCTTCGCCGCCCTCATCGCCGGTTTTCTCATCACCTTCAACGCTCCGACCCGGCGCTCACTGGTCGCCGTCGCCATCTACAGCGTCAGTCTCTGCGCCCTGCTCGGCACCAGCGCCCTCTACCACCGCATCGCCTGGCAGCCACGCGCCCTGCGGATCATGCGCCGCCTCGACCACGGCATGATCTTCATCCTCATCGCCGGCACCTGCACCCCCTTCGCCATCCTGGTCATGCGCGGCCACCCCATGATCTACATGCTTGCCGCCATCTGGGGCATCGCCCTCGCCGGCATCATCATCAAGCAGATCTGGATCCGCGCCCCCAAATGGGCCGCCGCGATTCTCTACGTCGCTTCCGGCGTGGTCGGCGGCACCCTCCTCATGCCCCCGCTTCTCCACCGTCTCGGCCCCGCGCCGGTTCTGCTGGTCGCTCTCGGCGGCGCTCTCTATATCGCCGGCGCCGTCATCTACGGCCTGCGCCGTCCCAACCCGGTCCCCGGCATCCTCGGCTTCCACGAACTCTTTCACCTTCTGGTGATCCTGGCCGCCGGCGTGCACATGGCGGTCATCATCGCCTACGTCGTCCCCCTGGAGGGATAGTCGCGCGCCCCCGTCATCGCCCCTCTCGCGCGCTCTCCTTCCCGATCTCCTCCTTTTTTCACTGCACCGCCGGCGCGGCTCCCTGTGCCCAGCCTCTCCCCCCGGCGCAACCCGCTCTTCGGGCGCTCCAGTTCTGGCCGAAAACGCCACTCCGGCCTGCTCCCCCGGCTCCAGGCTCATCTGGCGCCGGTTCCGCGCCCGGCGCCTGCTCATGCCGCCCCGCATCCGGCCGCTTGCCGGCCGCCCGGGAGAGCCAAAACCGACGCGCCGGCGCGAAGTTCCAAAACCGGGTGGGAGGGCTCCGGAGGGGCCGGGATGCTACCGTCCGGACTCCCGGTCGCGCTATGCTGGCGGTTCCCGACCACAACCAGCTCCGCCCCGCCTTGCCGCCCACCGGGAGGCCGGGCGCGGCGGCAATGAAAGGAACGCTCATGGCCATCCTCAATCCGGCGATGAATCAAGCCCTGAACGAGCAGATCAACCGTGAAATGTACTCCGCTCACCTCTATCTGGCGCTTGCCGCCTACTTTGAGGAGCGCGACCTGCCCGGTTTCGCCAACTGGATGCGGGTGCAATCGCAGGAGGAGCAGTTTCACGTCACCAAGCTCTTCAATTATGTGGTTGAGCGCGGAGGCCGGGTCACCATCGGCGCCGTGGCGGAACCGCCCAGCGAATGGGAGAGCCCCCTCCAGGCCTTTGAAGCCACCCTCGCCCACGAGCAGGAGATCAGCACCGTCATCGACGGCCTGGTGGACCTGGCTTTGACCAACAAGGACCGCGCCAGCGAGAGTTTTCTGCGCTGGTATGTGGATGAGCAGGTGGAGGAGGAAGCATCGGTCGACCGGGTGGTGAAGATGCTCCGCCTGAGCGAAGGGCAACCGGCCGCCATGCTGATGCTGGACCGGGAGCTGGCCTCGCGCCGCTTGGCACCGTCCGGCTCCTCCGCGGCCGGGTGATTGCAGGGGCCGCGAAGAGCCGACCACCGCGCCTCGCGCCGCGTCCCAGGCATGGATGGCGCGTGCCGGTGGGCTGAATTTCGCGCCACTACTTACTCAATCACCCCGTCCCAGCCGTTGGTGAAG
Source organism: Gemmatimonadota bacterium (assembly GCA_026991065.1). Classification (GTDB taxonomy): domain Bacteria; genus JALXCG01. The sequence goes on from JALXCG010000123.1 coordinate 2,043, forward strand.
ACTCCGGCCTGTTGGTCGTAGGCCTGGACCCAGATGTGTTGCCCCGGCTGGTCGGGGCAGAGCAGGGTCAGGCTCAGGTTTCCTTCGGCGTCGGCCGGGCGCGTGAACTGGGTGATCGGCGGGGTGAGCAGGGCGCTGCCGTAGGGGGTTTCGTAGGGGCCGGCGCCGGTCGTGGAGTAGGCGAGGGTCACCTGGGCACCGGGGGCCGCGCCGCTCACCGTGAGCAGGGTGGGTTGGCCGCCGACGAGTTGATCCAGGGCCAGCGTTGGGCCCGCCGGGACGGTGGGGGCGGCGATGGTCCAGAGTGTTGCGCCGGGGGAAGGTCGACGCGCACGGCGTCATCG
>JALXCG010000124.1 GCA_026991065.1 Gemmatimonadota bacterium
GGTCTGCTTCATGCCCAGACTGATGCGACGATGTCGAGGTGGTGATCCTGAATATCGACAAGGCGCATCGTCGCATCAGTCTGGGCATGAAGCAGACCGAAGCGGATCCCTGGAGCCGCGTTACCGACTTCTTCAATGTCGGCGACGAGGTCGAGGCGGTGGTCCACAAGGTTGTCGAGAAGGGCCTGGTGGTCGACTTGCCGCATGACTACGAGGGTTTTGTGCCGATCAGCCAGGTCGGGCAGCAGGCCTCCGGGCGGAAGTTGACCGATCTCTTCCGGGAAGGCGACAAGATCCCGATGAAGCTGATTGAGATCGATCCTCTGGAACGGCGCATCGTGCTTTCGATCCGCGCTTACACTGAAGATCGCAATCAGCCGGAAGAGGAATACCTGCGCCGGCATACTCACATTCAAGAGGTGGGTGGCGAATCGTTGGGCGAGAAGCTCTCGGCTGCGCTCAAGGCGGCTTCCACGCATGCCGATGAGCCCGCGGAGCAGGCGGCGCCTGGTGATGGCGCGGAAGAGACCGCTGCGGCAACCGAGGATGAGCCGGTTGCGGCGGATGTGGTCGCCGAGGAGGCTTCCGCCGATAGCGCGGATGAGCCCGAGGAAGAGAAGACTGAAGAGTAGGTCGTGGTGAAACGGCCGGATCATGGCGGGCACCCGCGGGTGCAGTTCGAGTCCCTCGACCTGCATCGGCCGCGGGTGCCCTCTCTGCGTCGTAACCTGGTGTTGCTGGCCCTGGTCATTGGGCTGATCTGGGCGCTTCAGTGTGCCTGAGTAGGCGGATCAATGTCTGAATTGCGCAAGGATCCGGTGACCGGACGCTGGGTGATCATCGCCACCGAGCGGAGTCGGCGGCCGACCGATTTCGCGGTCAAGGAGCGCCCCAAGGCGAATGCTCTCTGCCCTTTTTGTCCCGGCAACGAAGAGATGACGCCGCCCGAGATTCTTGCTCTGCGGGGTTCGGATGGGGTGCCTGACGGACCCGGCTGGAGGGTGCGGGTGGTGCCGAATCGCTACCCGGCGATGCGGGTAGAGGGGCCGATGGGGCGTCGCGGGCTGGGGATGTTTGACCGGATGAATGGGATCGGCGCCCACGAGGTGATCATCGAAACACCGGATCATGCGCGGCAGTTGGCGGATCTGGGCGCGGATGAAGTGGAGCTTGTGCTGCGGACTTTCGCCGCGCGCCTGAGTGATCTTCGACGCGATCCCCGGTTCCGCTATGTTCTGCTTTTCAAGAACCATGGCAGCGAAGCCGGAGCCAGTCTGGAACACTCCCATTCGCAGTTGATCGCGACGCCGATTCTTCCGCGCCAGGTGGTAGAGGAGTTGGAGGGCGCGGAGCGGCACTACCAGCTCAAGGAGCGTTGCGTTTACTGCGACCTGATTGAACAGGAGCGCACCGACGAGGTGCGCCTGGTCTGCGAGTCGGGCGCGTTTGTCGTGGTGCAGCCGTTCGCCGCCCGCTGTCCCTTTGAGACCTGGATTCTGCCGAAGCGGCATGCGTCCGATCTCGACGCGGCGTCGGCGACGGAGTTGGCCGATCTGGCGCGCGTTTTGGGCGAGACCCTGGGGCGGCTCGGGAGCGCGCTGGGGGATCCGGCCTACAATTTCATTGTTCACAGCGGCCCGTTACAGGAGCCGGAGCTGGTGCACTACCACTGGCATTTGGAGATTATGCCGAAGTTGACGCAAGTCGCCGGGTTTGAGTGGGGCAGTGGCTTTTTTATTAACCCAACTGCTCCCGAGGAGGCGGCCGCCTATTTGCGGGCGATTTCATTGGGCGAGGAGCGGTGTTGAGGAGCGGCCGGCGCGCGGCGCCGTGGCGGACACGGAGTGGTCGATGCGAATTCTGATCGCGGGCGCGGAGGCGGCGCCGCTGGCAAAGGTCGGTGGGCTGGGCGATGTGCTGGGAGCGCTGCCCCATGCCCTGGCGCGGCGCGGACACGATGCGGTGCTGATTATCCCGGCCTATGGGTCGATCCTGGGGCGCGTGGAGCTGCACTCTTATGGGGCGTTGGATGTGCGCAAAGGGGGAGGGGAACCGATTCCGACCAATCTGCTGGAGACCTGGCTGCCGTCGCCGCGGGGGGATGGGTTGGCGGTTCGGGTTCTTCTGGTCGAGCAACCGTGGTATTTCAGCCGCGAGGGGATCTACACCGACCCGGTTACCGGCAATGGGTTTGCGGATGAGCATGAGCGCTGGCTCGCCTTCTGCATGGCAATTGGGCCGGCCTGTGAGCGCTTGGGCTGGTCCCCGGATCTGCTACACGCCAACGACAGTCACACGGGTCCGGCGCTGGCGCTGAAGGCGCTGCGGCCGCACCCGGCGCTGCGCCGCGCGGGGGCTCTGTTTTCGATTCACAACCTCGCCCATCAGGGCTGGTACGGCCGCGATGTGTTGCGGTTCGCCGGCTGGGATCCGGATTGGCACAACGATTCGGCGGACCCGCTGGAGTATTCGGGGGGCACCAATTTTATGAAGATGGGGATCGTGTGCGCGGACCTGATCAACACGGTGAGCGAGCGCTACGCCTACGAGATTCGCACCGATCCGGAGTTGGGGTGCGGGCTGGAGGGGCTTCTGGCGCACCGGGGGTCGGATGTGCGCGGCGTGGTCAATGGGATTGATGTGGATCTCTGGAATCCGGCGACCGATCCGCTGCTTCCGGCACACTATTCGCTCGATGATCTCAGCGGCAAGCGGGTGTGCCGGGATCAATTGCTGGCGGAGTTGGGACTGCGGCCGGCGGGTGAGAATACGGTGGTTTTGGGGATGGTGAGTCGTCTCACCGCGCAAAAAGGCGTGGATCTGGTCATCGGGGCGCTTGACCACATGATGCGGGATGATCTTCGCGTGGTGATTCTTGGGTCGGGGGCACCCGCCTATCAGGACGGGTTGCGGGCCATTGAAGCGCGGCACGGCGAGAAGTTTCGGGTGCTGATCGGTTTCTCGGAGTCGATGGCGCATCGCATCGAGGCGGGGGCGGACGCGTTCTTGATGCCTTCGCGCTATGAACCCTGTGGGTTGAATCAGATGTACAGCATGCGCTATGGGACAGTGCCGATTACGCGCTATACGGGAGGGTTGGTGGACACGGTGGTCCCCTTCGACCCCTGGCGAGGCGAGGGCTGCGGTTTCCATTTTTCCGATCTCAGCAGCGATGGCTTGCTGGATGCCGTGGGGCGGGCAGTGGTTGCTCTGCGGCATCCGGAGAGTCGCGCCCGCCTGATTCACAACTGCATGATCCAGGACTTCTCCTGGGATCGGGCCGCGGGTTCTTACGAGAGCCTCTACCACGAGATTCTGGCGCGTCATCGGCGCTGAGCGGTGGGCGGGCGATTGGGCTGGATGGGGGGCGAGGTTTTCGGTTGACTTGCCCCCCCTCTCATTGGTAGAAATCTCTCACCTTTCGAGCGGGAATAGCTCAGTGGTAGAGCGCCACCTTGCCAAGGTGGATGTCGCGAGTTCAAATCTCGTTTCCCGCTCCAACCTCCTCGGGTCGAGGGTCCAGGCTTGTGAGCCCGACCTTCGACCCGTGTTGTCTTTGGGGGGCGCGTCGGCTGTCGCCCCCCGGAAAGACGGCTGGAGGAGATTCCAGGCGCCATGGCCAAGTGGTAAGGCAGAGGACTGCAAATCCTTTATCCCCGGTTCGAATCCGGGTGGCGCCTCCAGTTCGGTTCGCGCACCCAGATCCTTGAGGTCTGGGTGCGCGTTTTCGCCAAGCGGTTCATATTGGGCGTCGCAGCAGCTTGGCTTCGCCGGGATGGGCCGTGCCGGCCGCGTGGACTTGGCGACGGGGTGATCTTGCCGGGATGGCGGAATTGGTAGACGCAGGGGACTTAAAATCCCCCGGAGTTTTCTCCGTGCGGGTTCGATTCCCGCTCCCGGTACCACCCGCCCGGAACCACAATGGGCAGCGGAATCCGACTTTCGGAAAGTCGTGAACCGACCGATTGTGGTTGTGCTTGGCAGGATTCACATTGTGCTATCCTGCATGTTTTCCGGCACCTGATCACCTCCAGCCCTGTGTCCCCCCCATGAACCCAACAGCTCACGCCTCTCCGTCATCGCCTCGCGCCCGCACCTGGGCGGTTTCGGCTTCCCGTCGGCCGGAGATCCCCGGCCGCTCTTCTCTCTGTCGACGCACCGGGCGTCGTCTTCCCCGGTGGTTGCTGAGCGGTTCCCTGGCGCTTTTTCTTCTGTTTTGGCCGGGGTTGCTGCGGTCGGCAGAGGCACTGGGGCCGGTCAAGGTGCTCGACTTGAGCGCCCAGAGTGATCCGGCTTCGGTTGCTCCCGGGGGGCAGGCGGTTCTGCGGGTACAGGCTCTCGTGGGGCCGCAGTATCATCTTTATGAAGAGTCCACCAATCTCAGTGTGGAGTTCCCCAAGGGGGGGGCGGCGCTCCGCGGCAAGATCAAGAAGCCGCGCGGAACGCTGAAGATGGACTCCGTGACCGGTGAGAAGATGCTGCTCTACGAGGGGCGGCTGGAGTTTGGAGCGACGCTGGCGGTGGAGGCCGCTGCCGCGCCGGGAGTGCTGCCGGTGCGGGTGCTGATCGACTATCAGGCCTGCACCGATGCGACCTGTTTTTTTCCGACCCAGGACACACTGCTCTACAGCTTGCAGGTGGATCCACAAGGTGGGCACGCGCCGCTGAAGCCGCTGTCGGCCACTGAGAATGCCGGATTTGGGACCGGCAACGGCGCGGAAGGTGACGCGTCGTCGGCAGCCACCGCTGGCGCGGGCGCTGAGTACGGCGCCTTTGCCCGGGTTCTTGGGCGAAGTCTGCCGGCGGCTCTTGGCCTTCTTTGGGTGTTCGGGCTGATTGCCAGTTTCACGCCGTGCGTCCTGCCGATGATCCCGATCACGGTGAGAATCATCACCACCACCTCTGGTGGCGACCGCAAGCGGGGAGTTCTGCTTTCCGTGGTCTATGTCTTGGGAATTGCCGCGACCTACGTCACATTGGGCGTGTCGGCGGGGGTCTTTGGAGGGCTTTTCGGAGCCTATCTGGGCAATCCGTGGGTGATCTGGACCCTGATTCTGGTTTTCGCTGCTTTGGGGATGAGTTCCTTCGGTTTCTACAAGATCGCACTGCCGAGTGGCTTGCAGCTTAGGCTCAATACCGCGGGGGGTGGGGCTTCGGTGGTTGGGGTCTTTGTGATGGGCCTGGCGGGCGGGTTGATTGCCGCGCCCTGTGTGGGGCCGGTTCTGGCCGGCTTGATTCTGTGGATCGGGCAGGAGGGCAGCCCGGCACTGGGCGCGCTCTATATGAGTGCTTTTTCACTCGGATTTGGGACTCTTTTTCTGATTCTGGGTGCGGGTGGCAACGCGGTGATGCCGAAAGCCGGAGCGTGGATGATCGGTGTGGAGCGGGTGCTCGGAACCATGCTCTTCGCCGGAGCACTCTATTTTCTCAATCAGGTGGTCGAGCCGACCACTTTTGCCGTGGTTCTTGGGGCCTTCCTGGTAATTCTGGGGCGCTGGATGGCGCCTTCACCGGGAGAGGCGGAATCCTCGTTCCTGCTGCTGCGCTCAGGACTCGGGATCCTGGTGACCGCGGTGGGGCTGTTGGCGGTGCTGGGCACGGTCGCGATGAATGGGTGGTTCCTGCCGCGTCCCCTGTTCCTTGGAGGCGGGGGAGTGGAGTCTGTCGCGCCGGCGCATGCGGGAATCCAATGGCAGGCGGCTGACGAGGCGCGCGTGGATCTCGCGTTGCGCTCCGGCGAGCCGGTGCTGATTGACTTTACCGCGGATTGGTGCATCGCCTGTCGAGAGTTGGAGAAGATGACCTTTGCCGATGCGGCGGTGGTGGCCGAGGCGAAGCGCTTTACGGCACTGCAGGTGGATTGCACCCGCAGCAAGGACCCGGCCATCCAGGCGATTCAGGCCCGCTTCGGGGTGAATTCTTTGCCTACTGTCCTGATGATCGGGAGTGATGGCGAGCGCGTTGCCGGAGCAACCGTGCGCGGTTTTTTGGAGCCTGAGGCTTTTGTCGAGCGCATGCGGTCGGTGCGCTGAAAAACCCAGTCGAATGCAGCGCGGACAAAACCGGTCACTGTGCGCTTTCTGAATTAACGCCGGTCCCCGCGGCGGCCGATAGGGGGAGTGGAACCACAGACCACCACTCCCGCCGCGCGGCCATCCCCTGGTTTCCCGTTCTGCAAGAAGCGCGGTGAATCTGGAGCGTTGCTCGCTGGAGATTTCGATGCTGATTGCTGGTGCCTTTCCCCGTCGGGGGGAGCAGGGGGACATTCGTGTGCTGATTCCGACCGCGGAAGCCAGGTCGCTGCTGGTGCGCCTGGCCGAGTTGTCGGGACGCCCCCTGGTTCTCTTGGGCAACGAAGGTGAGGAGATCTGTCGCTCGGACGATGGTCCGCGACACCTTTTTGGGGGCAGCCGGGGTGCGCTGGCTCCGATCGAGGTGCAGGGGGTGCGCCTGGGGATGGTTCATCTACTGGGAGCGGATGCCGAGAGTGCGGCCGGGCAGAACTTGGCTCAACTGATTGCCGCGTGTGTGATCGATCGGGCGGTGGCGGCGCTTGCGACGCGGCGCTCACCCTTTACCCCGTTGGCGGCGGCGGAGCGCGGGATCGACCGTGCTGTGTTGCAGGATCTTCGGCGGATTCTTAGTCTTCTGCGCCGGGCGGGCGGTGGTGGCACAGTGGCGATTCTGCAGCGCCGCAACGCCACGCCGGATCTCCTTGATCTGGTGCTGACCCGAGGCATTGTCGCGGGGCCGAATGTTGTGCTGCGCGCGGCGGCCGGCCCATTGAACGAGGCATTGAAAGCGGAACGACCGCTGCGGGTGGAGGTCGTGCCGGGCAAACATGATTTCCTGGCGCGGGTGCTTGGAGAGCGGGAGTGGCTCCTGGCTCCGCTGCGCTCGGAGGGGCGCGACGAGGTGCTGGGATTGCTGACGATCGGGAGTCCACCCGCCGCCGGTTTTGCCGCCGATCTGCCCGCCGTGGCGGAGGAACTCGCGGTGTTGGCGGGAAATGTGCTGGACCGCGCGCGCTCACTGGCCACCGGGAGGCAGGTGCTGCTGGAGTCGATTCAGACGCTCGTAAATGTGGCAGAAGGCAACGGCGTCGAGGCAGGGCATGGGGCGCGAACCGCGAATCTGGCGGTGCGTGTGGGGGCGCTGATGGGGCTTGAGCGGGCTCGCATTCACGAGTTGGAGATTGCGGCGTCGCTGCACGACCTTGGCAAGATCGGGACCGAGGGCCTGGGAAATACACGGGTGCGCGAGCAGCACGCCGAGTGGGGGGCCGCCCTGCTGGAAACCGCGACCTCTTTTTCTCACTTGGCGCCCGCTGTGCGCTACCACCATTCCCGCTGGGACGGCGAGGGCAACAGCGATGGGCGACGGGGGGAAGATCTGCCGCTGCCGGCACGGATTATCGCGGTGTGCGATGCGTTGGATCATGCGCGTTCCGGACGCCGCTCTGATCCGGTCGACGGGACTCTTCTGGTCGCATCGTTGGCGGCGCGTGAAGGGGCCTTTGACCCGGCGGTATTGGCCGCGGCATCGCGCGCCTTTCAGTCGCGGTGTGACGCGCCGAGTGGGGATGGTTGAGCATGAAGGGGGTGTCGGCCTATATTCGGTAGGGGCGGCGGCTGATCCCGAGAGCGAAGAGCGTCGTCGCCAACGCGCCGGCTGCACAGCCGTCCAACTCCGCATTGATCCGTTCGTTGACGCAGTGAGCGGATCCAGTTCCACGCCACCCGGGTAGATTGCCAAATGGACTACTACGACGATCGGCCGAGACCACGATTTGGACCGTCGGCGTTGACGCCGGCTGTGCGCGGTTTGGTAATGGCCTGCGTCGGCCTTTTTCTCCTGCAGCGGATGCTCGATCTTTTGTCGGGCGGCGGTGTGACGCCGGAGATCAACGGTTTTCTCGGCATGGTCCCGCAAAAGGCGTTGCTGACCGGCCATGTCTGGCAATTCGTCACCTATTTGTTTGTGCATGGCAGCGTTGTCCACATCCTTTTCAATATGTATTTTCTCTGGATGGTGGGATGCCCGCTGGAGGAACGCTGGGGCAGCCGCCGCTTCCTGCGGTTTTTCTTTGGGACTGGAATCG
>JALXCG010000125.1 GCA_026991065.1 Gemmatimonadota bacterium
CCTACCTCATTGAGGGTCCATTGGTCACCACCATGGACATCTACCGCGATTTTTACTATTACCGCAGCGGTGTCTATCGCCACGTGTCGAATATGCGTGACGGGCGCCACGCGGTCGTGCTGGTCGGCTGGAGCAATGCCGATAGCTGCTGGATCGCTCGCAACAGCTGGGGTCCGGAGTGGGGTGATGGTGGATATTTTCGCATTGCATACGGTGACTCGCGCATCGGCACGCAGACTGCGAGAATGACGCAGTACCCAACCTTCAGGGTTTCCGCCGACCGCTCCCTCTATGGGCCGGGAGATCAGGGTTTTATAGCAGTCTCTCTGCACAATCCCGGCGCGGATTTTCGTGGCGAGATACGCATCTGGGCCGAAGGGGCACCTGGCGCCCGACTCTATCTCTTCAGTGGTGTGCGCACACTTCCCAGTGGCCTCGTATACGAGAACCCAACGGCTCTGGATTTCACGGTTCCGTTGGTCGATCCAGGCAATTACGATTTCTTCGGATCTCTCCGACGTGCTTCGAGCGGCAATGGACCAACCTGCACATTCAGCTCGACGCCATTTGAGATCACGGAGTAGAGGGCCGGGCCGAAGGGCTCCAACTAGAGGTTTGCGGCCAGTCGGCAACCCTGGTCGATTGCCCGCTTGGCATCCAGTTCGGCCGCCACGTCCGCCCCGCCGATGCGGTGGAACTCGGGTAGCGCTGCCTTCGGATCCAGTGTTTCCTCCACGACGCGCAGCGGTTCCTGCCCGGCGCATACCACGACCGTATCAACCGGCAGAAGGCGTGCATCACCTCCCACCGAAATGTGCAACCCAGCATCATCGATCCGCTCGTAGGTCACACCCGCCAGCATCTGGACCCCGCGTTTCTTCAGCTTGCTCCGTCGAATCCAGCCCGTGGTCTTTCCGAGCGATTTGCCGAGCCGCTCCTGCTTTCGTTGCAACAAGTAGAGTGTGCGAGCACTGGGCTCAAAATGCTCTTCCGTTAGCCCCCCGCGCGCCTGCAGCGACATGTCCACGCCCCATTCGCGCATAAACGCAGCGATATCCCGGCTTGCCCGGCTTTCCGGCGGTTCACTCAGCATCTCCGCCACGTCGAAGCCGATACCGCCGGCACCGATGATTGCCACGCTTCTTCCGACTCCGGCTGCTTGCGCTCCCCCTTTTTCGAAGAGTTCGACATAGCTCATTACACAGGGATGATCGATTCCCTCGATCTCAGGGATTCGCGGAGTTACTCCGGTGGCAGCCACGATCACCTCGAAACCCTCATTGCGCAGCATCTCCCCGGTTGCCCAGACTCCCAGTCTTACTTCGACATGCAACTGAGCCAGCCGCACCTGGAAATAGCGGATGGTCTCTGCATACTCCTCTTTGCCGGGAACGATCTTGGCATAGTTGAATTGGCCGCCGATCTGTTCCGCTGCCTCGAAGAGAGTCACCCTGTGGCCACGCTCAGCTGCCACGACTGCGCACGCCAGCCCGGCGGGGCCGGCTCCGACAACTGCGATTCGCCGCGGTTTGTCGGTTGGTTCATAGCGCAATTCGGTCTCGTGGCAGGCCCGTGGATTGACCAGGCAGGAGTTGATCTTCATTTCGAAAGTGTGGTCCAGACACGCTTGGTTGCAGGCGATGCAGGTGTTGATTTCCGCGGCGCGGCCTTCGGCTGCCTTGCGCACCAACTCCGCGTCTGCCAGGAACGGGCGCGCCATCGATACCATGTCGGCATCACCGCGTGCCAGGACCGCCTCGGCGACCGCTGGATCGTTGATTCGGTTGGATGTGATCAGTGGCACTTGAACCGCGCCTTTCAACCGCGCGGTCACCCAGGTGAAGGCCGCTCGCGGAACCACGGTGGCGATCGTTGGAATCCGCGCCTCATGCCAGCCGATACCGGTATTGATCAGCGTTACGCCCGCTGCTTCCACCGCCTGTGCCAACTCGACTACCTCTTCCCAGGTGCTCCCCATCTCTACCAGGTCGAGCATGGAAAGACGGTAGATTACAATGAAGTCAGTCCCCACCGCCGCCCTGACCCGGCGCAGAATCTCGACCGCCAAGCGGATTCGGTTCGCGTAACTTCCACCCCATTCGTCATCCCGCTTGTTGACTCTTGCCGCGATGAACTGATTGATGAAATACCCTTCCGATCCCATGACTTCCACGCCGTCATAACCCGCCTCTCGCGCGAGTTCTGCCGCCCGAACGAAATCATCGACCTGTTTGGCGATTCCCGCTGCGTCCAGAGCACGCGGCGGGAAAGGGGAGATCGGAGCTTTTATCGCCGACGGCGCTACACTGAGTGGACTGAAAGCGTAGCGGCCCGTGTGCAGAATCTGCATGCAGATCTTGCCATTCTCGGCATGCAC
>JALXCG010000126.1 GCA_026991065.1 Gemmatimonadota bacterium
TTCTCCCCCGGCGGCGCCGCCCTCCTCCGTGCCCGCCGGTGCCTCCGCAACGCCACGCCCGCCCACGTCCGCGCTTGCCTCGCTCCCCGCGCCCGCGCCCGGCCGCTCCGCCCGCGCCATCTCAGCTCTCGACCTGCAGCACGGCGTGGAACGCCTCTTGCGGCACTTCAACCCGCCCCACGCGCTTCATCCGCTTCTTCCCCTCCTTCTGCTTCTCCAGCAGCTTCCGCTTGCGCGAAATGTCGCCCCCATAGCATTTCGCCGTCACATTCTTGCGCAGCGGCTTGATTACCGCCCGCGAGATCACCCGGCTGCCGATCGCCGCCTGGATCACCACCTCGTACATCTGCCGCGGAATCAACCGCTTCAACTTGCTCGCCACCTGCTGCCCCCAGTGGTACGCCTTGTCCTTGTGGATGATCATCGAGAGCGCGTCCACCGGCGCCCCGTTGAGCAGCATGTCGAGCTTCACCAGATCCGACTTGCGATACTCCGCCATCTCGTAGTCGAAAGACGCATAGCCGCGGCTCAACGACTTCAGCTTGTCGTAAAAGTCGAAAATGATCTCCGCCAGCGGCAGCTCATAGCGAAGATCGACCCGCGTCGGATCGAGATAGGTCATCGACAGGTAGTTCCCCCGCCGCTCCTGCATCAGCTTCATCATGGCGCCGACGAATTCGGTGGGCACAATCACCGAAGCCTTGACGATCGGCTCCTCCACATGCCGCAAGCGCCGCGGATCCGGCAGGTGCGCCGGATTGTCCACGAACACCTCGCTGTCGTCGGTCAACACCGCCTTGTAGAGCACACTCGGCAGAGTCGTCACGATGTCGATGTCGTGCTCCCGCTCCAGCCGCTCCTGGATGATCTCCATGTGCAGCAACCCCAGGAACCCACAGCGGAAACCGAATCCCAGCGCCTCGCTGGTTTCCGGCTCAAAGGTCAAGCTGGCGTCGTTCAACTGCAGCCGTTCCAGCGCATCGCGCAGCTCGGGATAGCGGTCGGAGTCGGACGGATAGATGCCGCTGAACACCATCGACTTGCTCGGCTGATACCCCTCCAGGGGCGGCGCCGGGTGCTGCGGATCGATCAGCGTGTCGCCCACCAGCACCTCGCGGATGTTCTTGATCCCTCCCAGCACATACCCCACCTCGCCACGCGGCAGGAGCTTCGTGGGCTCCATCTCGAGGCGGAAAATCCCCACCTCCTCGACCGTGAACACCGTGTCCCGGCTGGAGAAGCGAAAACGATCGCCGGCCCGGATCGCCCCATCGACCACCCGCACATAGGCCACCGCACCGCGATAGATGTTGTATTCAGAATCAAAAACCAGCGCCCGCAGCGCCCCCTCCGCATCCCCTTCCGGCGCCGGCACCCGCTCCACCACCGCCTCCAGCACCGCCGCGCAGCCGGTCCCATCCTTGGCGCTCACGCAGAGCACCTCCTCCGGCGCGCAACCAAGAAGGTCGCAGATCTGCGCCGTCATCCCCTCGACATTGGCGCTCGGCAGATCGATCTTGTTCAGAACCGGAATGATCTCCAGATCCTTCTCCATCGCCAGATAGAGATTGGAGATCGTCTGCGCCTCGATCCCCTGCGTCGCATCCACCACCAGCAGCGCCCCCTCGCAAGCCGCCAGCGAACGCGCCACCTCGTAGGTAAAATCGACATGCCCCGGGGTATCGATCAGCGTGAGCGCATACTCCTCGCCATCCGCGGCTCGATAATCCATGCGGATGGGATGCGCCTTGATGGTGATCCCGCGCTCCCGCTCCAGCTCCATATCGTCGAGCACCTGCGCCCGCATCTCCCGCGCCGATATGGTGCCGGTGATCTCGAGCAGACGATCGGCCAGAGTCGACTTGCCATGGTCGATGTGCGCGATGATGCAGAAGTTTCGGATGCGACTCAGGTCAACCATGATGTGCTGGAGAATCTCCCGGCCGGGCCTCGCTTCCGGCCATGCCAAGCTGAGCGCGACGCTCGCCGTCCACGGTCGGGACCGCGGCCGCGCGGTTCGCAAAAAGAATTGAGTTTAGGAGCTATCGGAGTTTGGCTCAAGGAAATGAAGCCCCCGGCGGCCTCTTCCCATACATTAAATAGGGACGTTTTTGACCGCACCTCCAACGCTCTCCACCGCGCCCGGCTCTTCGCCCCGGAGCAACCCGCAACTCCGGACCGCCCCTCTTCTGGCCGAAGACGCCGCTCCGCCGTAAGCGTTCAATCCACGCTATCGACGCCTACCCAGTCGATGTCAGACCGGAGGGGCTGGTGAGCAAAGAGTTCTTTCCAGCGGCGGGGCGTGAGTTCCTCGATCCGGCTCGCCGGATGGGAGCCAATGCGCTGGAGAACGTCTACCAGATAGGTGTAGGAG
>JALXCG010000127.1 GCA_026991065.1 Gemmatimonadota bacterium
GTGCTCCTGCATCCAGGCCATCTCATCCGTTTCCAGGGAGTCCGCCTCCAGCCCCCGGTAAACATCACCGGCGAAAGCCAGGACCGCCGCCTTGGATTCGGTCGTCGCGAGAGGCAGCTCCAGCTTCTGGTAGCGTTCCCAGTTCAGCGTTGCTAGTGCCGGACTGAGCCGCATGAGTTGGCGGAGCTGGTCGGCGCTCGCGGCCTTCATCAGCGCGATCAGTTCAGCGCTGTCCTGCATCAGAGCCGGCTCGGTGGTTGGCAAAGGCAGGGTTGCCGGAGCAAAGTCAAGCTTCTTCGCGGGCGAGATCACTGCAAACATGGGTGGGGCACTCATCCGGTTCACGGGGTGGAATTGGGGCGCGCGATGCCGCGGGAGCAGGAATCATAGCCGGAGATCTTGCGCCGGTGCGGGTTAGATGTTCTACTAAATCGAACACGCGATAATTGCGTGTGCCCGAATTCTACCGATGGGCTTTGAACCATCCGCCCGCGCTGATTCTGGGGGCTTGCGGTGATCGCCATTGCCGAAATGCAGACCGAGCGCGCGCTGGGGGAGGAGCCGTATTCATTACTCTTGCCGGGGGTTCCGCCATGGCACGCCATTTCTATGCTCTGCTGCTCACACTGGCCTTCTTTTGTGTTGGAAGTGCTCAGGCCATCGTCTACCACAGTGGCGAGATCACGACAGATGAGACCTGGGTTGGAAACGGAGAAGTGCATGTCTTGCAGGGGCATGTTTATGTCAGGGCCGGCGCGACTCTGACCATCGCTCCCGGAGCGATCGTCAAGCCCCAGTCCCGCTACGTGCTTTATGTGACCGGTGGGCGGCTGGTTGCGCAAGGACAACCCTCCAACCACGTGGTCTTCACCTCTTACAAAGACGATACCGCCGGTGGCGACACCAATGGCGACGGCAGCGGGTCGCAGCCCCTTGCGGGCGATTGGTACCGCCTGGATCTCGCCGATGCAGTGGGGAGTCGCATCGACTATTGCGAATTTCGTTATGGTGGATATTCAAGCCTGGGATTGGTGCGCCTCTACAATACGGTCTACAGTGCCGACCCCCCGAGCGTCTCCAATTCCACCTTCATGAACTCCGCGACCGATGGGATCTATCTGGATGGCGCCGCGGCGGTCGAACCATCGATCATCAGTTGCGACTTTTCGGCGATAGGCAGTTCCTCCTATGCCATCAACGCCAACTCCACCACCCTGCGCGCCACCATTTCACAGAATATCATCGACGCGGCCCGTGGGATCTATGTCCGCGGTGCGTCCACTGTGCAGCAGAATCTGATCAGCAACGCCACCGACTGGGCCATCCGCATGGATGGTAGCGGCGCAATCATTCGCAGCAACGCCACCAGTGGCGACACCCACTACGGCTTCTACGCCAATGACGCAAATTCCTTGGTCGGCGAGTTGACCAACAATGACTTTTGCGGCGTGGGTGTGTTTCCGGCGCGGGTTGCCGCGGAGGATGTGCGCTGGCTGACCAGCAACTCTCTGGTCTGTGAGGACGCGGTTGGGTATGAAGTGGTCGGCGGCACCCTGGCGACGACCGCGACCTGGAATGATCTCGGCAAACCCTATGTGCTCACCGGAACCCACATCACCATTCCGGCGGATCGCGCTTTGGACATCGAAGAGGGGACCATCTTCAAGTTCCGCGACCGCCTGGTGGTCTATGCCTATGGTCCGCTCAGGGCCATCGGCACCGACACCGCGCCGATCATCTGGACCTCCTTCAAGGACGACAGTGTCGGTGGCGACACCAATCAAGACGGAAACCTCACTTCACCGGCACCCGCCGACTGGTATCAGATTCGACTTCAGGATGCGGTCAACGCAAAACTCAACTACTGCGATTTCCGCTATGCCGGCTACGGCAATCTCGGCTCAATCTACATGAGCTACAGCACCTTCACCAGCGCGCCGCCGGAGATCTCGCACTGCAATTTCAGCAACAGCTCATCTTACGGGATCTACTATACCGGCGGTGCGTCGATCGCCCCGGAGGTGAGCTTCTGCACCTTCTCCGACCTGAGTGACTATGCCATCTACGGCAGCAGCACAGCCTTCCGCGCGGGGTTGGTCGGCAATCAGATCACGGCCAGCCGGGGGATCTATCTGCGGGGCCCGGCAGTGGCGCGTAACAACACGATCACCGATGCCTCCGAGTGGGCGTTCCGGATCGCGGGTTCCGGTGCAGTGGTTGACAGCAATACTACCTTGGGATCCACCGGTTACGCGCTCTATGTTGACGACAATACCTACACCCTGCAGAGTTTCGATGGCAACAATCTTCACGGAACCGGTCCATTCCCACTGCGGGTTGCCGCGGAAAACGTAAACTCGATCAATGCCAATGCCTACGTCTGGACCGGTGCTCGTGGGTTCGAGTGTCTGGGCGGAACCATCGACTCCAACATCTCCTGGAACAAGACCATGGTGCCGGTGGTGGTCCTCGACAGCCACGTGACCATCGACGCCGGTGCGACCCTGACCATCAATCCCGGCGCCATTGTGAAGTGGCGTGACCAGTTGGTTCTCTACGTCAACGGTCGCCTGGATGCAGTTGGGACCGAGGCCGAGCCGATTATCTTCACCTCGTATAAGGATGACACTGCCGGCGGCGACACCAACGGCGACGGCTCCGCGACCCAACCCTCGCCCGGCGACTGGTATCAAGTCCGCCTGCAGGATTCCATCAACTCTCACATGCGTTACTGCGATCTTCGCTATGGCGGCGCCGGCAATATCGGTCTCCTCTACTTGACCTATGGGAACTACATCGATACTCCGCCGATCATCAATGATTGCGTATTCAGCCACAGCTCCTCCCACGGCATCTACTACACCGGTGGCGCTGCGATCGAGCCGCTGATCACCGACAACGTTTTCGCGGACAACAGCAACTACGCCATCTACGGCTACTCGACCACCGCCCTGCCGACGATCGCCCGGAATGCCATTACCGGCACCGACGGCATCTATGTCCGCAGTGCGGCGCAGATCCTCAATAACACCATTACCGATGCGACCAACTACGCATTCCGGATTGCCGGAAGCGGTGCCGATATTACCAACAACACGACCCAGGGAAACACCAACTACGCCGTCTATGTGGATGACGGAGACCACACCCTGGGGAGTTTCTCCGGCAATAGTTTCGCCGGAACCGGCGCCTACCCGCTGCGCCTTCACGCCGATGACATGCGCAAGATCGCGCTTAATAGCATCTCCGGCTGGACCGGCGCCCTGGCATTCAAGTGCACGGGCGGAACTCTCACGCAGAGCGCGACCTGGCCGGTCGGAATGCCGATCCAGATGGAGTACACCCACACCACGGTGGCCGCCGGCGACACGCTGACTCTGCCCGCCGGATCGGCTCTGAAGTACCGCGACAGGCTCCTGCTCTATGTCCGCGGGACCCTGATCGCCGACGGCACCCCCGGCGCCCCGGTCTATTTCACCTCCGCCAAGGATGACGCGGTGGGGGGAGACACCAACGGCGACGGCAATGCCACCACTCCCGCGCCGGGAGATTGGTACCGCATTCAGTTTGAAGACAGTCCCGGCAGCCTCATGGACAACGTTCATGTGCTCTATGGAGGCTATTCCAGCAGTGGCGCGGTGCGCGTCTACCATACTCTCTGGGTGGATCCGGCACCGAAGATTCAGAATTGTACGATCAGCCAGAGCAGCACTCAGGGAATCTATCTTGATGGCGGATCCGCCTCGGTCCCAACCGTTGCCGGCAACACCATCGACAACTGTTCCGATTGGGCGATCCACAGCAACTCTACCACTCTGGCGCCCAATATCACCGACAATGTGATCGACGGCGCTCGCGGCATCTACGTCCGCGGTCCCTCCTACATCGCTCGCAACCTGGTCTCCAATGCAAGCGACTATGCGATCCGCATCGGCGGCAGCGGTTGCAATGTGGCCAGCAACGCGACCAACGGTTCCACCAACTACGCGCTCTATGTCGATGACGGCGCTTTCACCCTGGACAATCTCTCCAACAATACTTTCGGCGGCTCCGGTGTTTGGCCCCTGCGCCTCCATGCCGACGATGTTCGTCGCATCGCCGCCAACACCATCACCTATCCCAATCTCCTCGGGTTCAAGGTGGTTGGCGGCACACTCTCCACCGACGCCGTATGGCACGCGGGTGTGCCACTGGTGATCCAATATACGAACGTGACGGTCCCCGACGGCGTGACCCTGACCATGGAGCCCGGCACCATCGTCAAATTCGACGCCCGCGTCTATTTCTATGTCTATGGGCAGCTACTCTCCGATGGCACCGGACAGGATTCCATCTACTTCACTTCCTACAAGGATGACTCCGCGGGTGGCGATACCAACAACGACGGCACCACCACCTCTCCCGCGCCCGGCGACTGGTATCGAATCCAGATCCAGGATGCCCCCGGCAGCAGGCTGACTCGCACCGTTGTGCGCTATGCCGGCTATAACAACGTCGGGGCGGTTCGACTCTACGATTCCATCACCTCGACCCCCGCGCCGGTTGTGCAGAACTGCACCATCGAAAACAGCGCCTCCTATGGCATCTATGTCGATGGTGGCGGCGGTGCAACCCCCGACCTTTCGGGCAACAGCTTCACCGGCTGTGGCGACTACGCCATCTACGCCAACACCACGACCCAGTTGCCGACCATTTCCCAGAACCAGATCGACGGTCCGCGCGGCGTCTACACCCGCTCCAACTGCAGCGTGACCCAGAACGCCGTGCAAAACGCCACCGATTGGGCATTCCGGGTGGCTGCCGGAGCCCCTACCCTGAACTCCAACACCACCAGCGGTAGCACCGGCTACGCGGTCTTCTGCGACAGCGGCACCGCATTCACCAGTTTCGCCGGCAACACATTCAATGGCACTGGGCTCTATCCGCTGCGGATTCCCGTCGACGAGGTGCGCCGCCTGCCCGGCAACACCATCAACTGGCCGGGCGCGCTGGCCATTGAACTTTTCGGCGGGACCATCGCGACTTCGGCTACCTGGTACAACACCGGCCTCCCTTACATCATGCTTGGCGCCAGCAGCACTGTAAATGCTGGCGTTACCCTGACCCTGGATGCCGGCGTGATCCTGAAATGGAATCGCTATGCCATGACCGTGAACGGCTCGCTGATCTGCCAGGGCAACGCGGCCAACCCGGTGGTCTTTACCTCTTACCGCGACGATGATTGGGGTGGAGACAGCAACAATGATGGCAACGCCAGCCAACCGGCCGCCGGAGATTGGTATTATCTCTACTTCCCCAACTCCGCCGCTTCCGGTCAGATCGCGTATACGCGTTTCCTTTACGGCGGCTATTCCAATGGTTACACCGTTTATGCCCGCGACAACGATCTCACCATGACCGACTCGGTGATCAATCACGGCACCACCTACGGTCTCTATCTCTACAACTCCTCCGGCAACATTACCCGTACCACGCTGCGCAATCAGCAATACGGAGCCTACTGCACGGCCGGATCCGCGACCCGTTTCAATCGCTGCAACATCGACAACAACAGCACCTACGGGCTCTACAACGCCGATGCCGGGCTCACCGTCAATGCCGCCGGTTGCTGGTGGGGTAGCGACACCGGCCCCTACCACGCCAGCAGCAACCCGACCGGTCAGGGCAATGCGGTCTCCGACTATGTAACCTACGCTCCCTGGAGCAACTTCGAGTTCCTTCCGGACGATGTTGTGGTCGACCTGACCTCTTTCCAGTCCATTGTGCCTCGGGGCGGCTCTCTCGACTTCCGCGAAGTGATCGCCAATACCAGCACGGAGGCGAAGAGCTTCCAGAAGCGCTTCCTGGTTTACAACGGCGTCGGCCAACTCTACTACCAGTTCCCGCCCGTGCCGGTCAACCTGGCGCCCGAGCAGAGTCAAACCACCATCTACACGCTCACAGTTCCCGGGAACGTGCCGGTGGACTTCTACACCCTCGAATCCTACCTCTACGACGGCCCCACCCACCTCGATTCCGACAGCATTCAGGTGCAGGTGATCGAGCATGCCCCGTCCGACCCGGAGCGGGTAGCCAGCAGCGCAAGCGCAGCCGTGGCGGATGATCGCGGCGCGGCCCCCGGCGGTTTGCGGGCGCTTTCCTCGGGCACTGGCGGTGGCTCCGCCCGCGGCAGCCGCGGCGACGACCTCGCCGGCATCGCGACCACCCGCAGCGTCGAGAAGCGCGCTCCCGTGGCGCGCTGGACCCTCACCATCGAATCGCGCACCTTTAGCGGTGGTTCAGAGCCGCGCCTGGAGAGTGTCTCCGTGACTGTTCTGGAGGGCGAGCCGGTGAGCCCGGAGGCCAAGGCGGAAGCCCTTGACGCCGCGCGCGAGCTGGGTCTCGTGCCGGATGACGCGGGGAGCGATTCGCCCCAGGACCAGCCGACCGTGGATGAGAACCGCTCGCGGCCGACCCCGCGGCACTTCGGTCTGGCTCCGGCCGCGCCCAATCCCTTCAACCCACGGACGACGCTGCGCTTCGCCTTGACCGAAGCAAGCTACGCGCGCCTGGTGGTTTACGACAGCTCCGGTCGCCGCGTGGCAACCCTGCTGGAGGGGGAGCGGGCAGCCGGTGAATACGCCGTGACCTGGGACGGCCGCAACGATCAGGGTCGCGCCGTGCCGAGTGGTGTCTATCACGCGCTGCTGGAAGCCGGCGAGAACCGCGCCTTGCGGCGTCTCCTCCTGGTGAAGTAGAAGCGACTGCAGGCGCGCAGCCGTAGCGCGCTGCTCTGCGCCGCGGCGGGCCGGGGTTTCACGCCCCGGGTCCGCCGCTTGCTTCCCAGCGCCGGAACTTCGCGCTCCTTGTTCGCGTAGCAGTCAACGATCCAAAGAGCCATCCGCTGACACCCGCGGAGTTCTGGTCGCCGAAGTGGTCGAGGAGCTGCGGCGGAAGTAAGCCCGGCTCTCCCGGCCGCCCTTCAACAGAAGAAGCGCCCGCCGCTCCCTGCCCGGAGGCCGGAGCGACAGGCGCCGAAAGAAGCCGATCTAACCCGAAAAAGCGCTACTCAACCGTTACATAGTTCAAATCGGAGCAGTTGTAGTTACCACCCTGAATCAGGCCCACCCGCGCGCGATAATCGCCCGCAATCGCATTGCCTGGAACTGTAACCACCACATCACCGGAGGCGGTGGCGTGCGGCGGCAGGGTGAGTGTCATGGTCTGCAGCGGGTTGCCGGCGTACTCGTTGTGGCCCGGCAGAATCACGTCGAGGACCGCATCGAGCGTCTGCGTGGCCGCGGTGCGGTTGGTCAGCGTCACCCCGAGAGTCACCGTTTGCCCCCCACTGGTGGTCAGAAAACGCGGCTGGATCTGATGGATCACCACGTCCGCCAGATTGGCATCGATCTGCCCCTGGATGCCGTTGAAGTTGCCGCCGTAGCCGGCCTCGCCCCAGACAAGGCGAAAATCCTGATCGAGCACTGCGTTGTAGGGGATGTAGCCGTTGCCGTAATCCCAATAGAGCTGATCCGCCGTGTCGAAGAGCCACGGCCAACCGCCGGCCGTCAAGCCACCGCTGTATTGAGCGGCCTTGGATTCAAACTGAGCCTGGTTGTCGGCGCCGATGGTCAGAATCATCACGCCCTGGTCCTTATTCGGATTCCACAGGCCGTCCATCATCGCCGCCCACTCACTGTTGCAGGGGCCGCACCAGTATTCACCAAAATTGAGCACAATGATCTTGCCCTTGTAATCGTAAAGGCTGTGGCTGATCCCTTCGGTGTCGACCAGCGTAAAATCGTCGACCACATCTCCGACCTGATAGGCAGCTTGCGCGCCGGAGGTCAGAGCACAGAGAGCACCGGCAGCCAGGAAAAGCGGCATGGATCGCATGAAAAGGACTCCATTGAGGGTTTGGGGGGGGAACGGAGCGCGCTCCGAATATCATTTCGTTTGAATCATAACCCCGTCCCGCTGCCCCCTCCAGGGAAAGAATCGGCGGCGCAAAGACCACCAGCGGCGTCCGGCGCGGATCTCTTTTTTTGTGGATGTGCACCCGCTCCGCGCCACCCAACACGAGCGCG
>JALXCG010000128.1 GCA_026991065.1 Gemmatimonadota bacterium
GCGTGAGACTCCGATGCCATAACATCCCATCACCAACGGCCGGCTCTTGCCTTCCGCGTTCAGGAAGGTGGCGCCCATGGCGGCCGAGTATTTGGTGCCCAGCTTGAAGATGTGCCCCACTTCGATTCCGCGGCGCTCGCCAAGAGGCTGACCGCAGCGCGGACACCCCTCACCGGCGCGGGCGAGGCGGAAATCAGCATAGGTCGGCTCAGGGCAGTCGCGGCCGAAGTTCACGTCGAGGGCGTGGCGATGGTTCTGGTTCACGCCGCAGAGAACATTCGTCATCCCCTGAACCGTCAGGTCGGCGACAATCTGGAAATCACCCTGCAGGCCGATGGGACCGGCGAAACCAACCTCGGCGCCGGTGCGGGCGAGGATCTCCTCTTCCGTCGCCGGGCGCAGGGTCAGGCCACCGACCACGTTGAGGAGTTTGATCTCGTTGATCTCCTGGTCGCCACGGATCATGGCGACAACCGCTTGCTCGCGATCGGCATGAATCGCCGTGTAGTGAATGGTTTTGACCATGCGTTCCGCGGAGAGTTCCGGGAAGAACGCCACCAGTTCATCCACGGTGCGGATGTTGGGAGTCTCTTCGATGTGCATGGGCCGCGGCGCATCGCCGGCCGGGGGCGCGAAGCGGGAGGAAGCTTTTTCGCTGTTCGCCGAATAACCGCAGGAGGCGCAAAAGATGATCGCGTCTTCACCCACGTCGGCCGCGATCATGAACTCCTGCGACCCGGTTCCACCGATATCTCCGGAGTCGGCATCGACCACCAGGGTCTCCAGCCCGATCCGGGCGAACAGGCGGTGGTAGGCGCGCGCCATCACGTCGTAGGAGTGATCCAGCCCCTCCTGATCGGCATCAAAAGAGTAGGCGTCCTTCATCAGGAACTCTTTGACCCGCATCAGGCCGAAGCGGGGCCGAATCTCGTCGCGGAACTTCGTGTGAATCTGGTAGTAATTCACCGGCAACTGCTTGTGGGAGCGGATGATGGAGCGGGCGTAGTCGGTGATGATCTCTTCGTGGGTGGGCCCGAGGCACATCTCCGCTCCGCGCCGATCACGCAGCGTGAACATGGTGTTGCTCTTGACGTAGCCATCCCAGCGACCGGAGTCTTCCCAGACTTTGCGATCCTGGAGAATCGGCATCTGCACTTCAAGGGCGCCGGCACGATCCATCTCTTCCCGGATGATCTGTTCGATCTTGCGCAGCACGCGCCACATGAGCGGCGTGTAGAGATAGCGCCCGGCACCCGATTTGTGGATCAGCCCGGCACGCTGGAGGAGGCGATGACTGGCAACCTCCGCGTCGGCGGGGTCTTCACGATAAGTCACGATGTTCATGGCGGATGCGCGCATGGGGTCGGAATCCTGGTGCGGTGGCGACGCTTCAGCGATGAAAAGCGCTGCGCTCGGTGGAGGAGTTGCTTGAAGCGAGAAGACCGAAGCCTAGTGGAGTCGAAGAAGTCGCGTCAATGCACCTCATCAGGCGGGCAATGTCGTCGCGGCGGGGCAGGAGTATTTCCGGGAGTGGCGCTCCGGTCAGGCGGCGGAACGCCTGGGTGCAGACCGCCGCATGCACACCGTAGGAGAGTGTTGTGGCGATCGCCGCGCCGATCAATCCCCAAAGCGGTATGCAGAGGAGGTCGAGCAGGATCGTGGCGATCAACGAGTAGCCCGACGCGCGCGCGGCCAGAGCCGGGCGGCCGACGCCGCTCAGATACTTCGACAGGACCTTCGACACAGTCAGCAAGAGGGTGCCGGGGAGGAGCCCCAGCAGCGGCAGCCAGGCCGGAAGAAAGGCACTGCCGTAGAGGATCCGGATCAGCAGAGACCCGGCGGCGCCGATGATGCAGGCAACCGGGGTCGCCGCCGCGAGGCTGATGCGACAGGCGGATGCCGCGGCGGCGCGCGCACTTCCGGGATCTCCGCGCGCGATGCGCGGCAGCAGAACCGTGCCGACAGCGTCCGGTACGAACCAGACGATCTCGGCCAGCGCGATTGCGACTGTATAGATGCCGGTCGCCAGCGGGCCGAGAAAGACCCCGACGAGGAGAAGATCGAGACGCAGATTCAGGTGCTGGGCCAGATTGCCGGCGTGTTCCTGGAGACCGAAGCGCAACATGTCCGGCTGCAGGCGGGGAAGTTCGAGGAAGCGGCCGGACCCGGTGCCGGTTTCCGCCCGGATCATCTGCCACACACAGAAGAGGAGGTACGAGACAGTGGCGGCGGTGGCCAGGAGAGAGGCCAGAAAGGCGCCCTTGATCCCCCACCCGAGGCCGCAAAGAAGAGCAACAACGGCCGGCAGTTGCACCACCGGGCCGACCAGGAGTCCACGGTCGTAGGCCCGCAGCAGGCCGGCGCCGCGGAGCAGACCGTTCAGGACATAGATGGTCAGATTCAGGGGCAACATCAACGCCGCGGCAAAGAGAAGAGCGCTGCCGGCGAGTTCCCGGCCGGGAAGGATGCCGGCGAACTCCAGCCCCAGAACCGCGGCCATCCCGACTGCGCCGCAGAGCAGGACGATGGCAACGCCATGGGCGATTCGCCGGGCCAGCGAAACGCGCGAACCGCGCACAACAAGGGCCGCTTCGGTTCCCAGGCTGGTCAGGCGGGCTCCCAGCAGGGGCGCCAGCATGAGAAGCGCAAAAGCTCCCTTGTCGGCGACACCCAGTGCGCGGGTGACGACAATGCTCGTTACCAGGGCTACCGCCGCCTGGGAGAGGCGCACAGCGAAGTTGCGCAGAGCGGAGCGGGAGTGGCTCACGGGGATTTTCCCAGCCGCTCCGGCGCGGATGACGACCACCCGGCCCCGGGCGGTGAGCTGCGCCCTCCTCGCCGCGACGACCGTTTGTCGTCCCCCGCAAACGCCTCATCGTGATGGGCCAGAAGAGCCGCCGCGAACCAGAAAAGTGTCGCCAGTTGATAGGTGGCAAAGGGCACGTGCGAAGTAGACATCACCAACTGCACCAGCACAATGCTGGCCAGGGCAACGGCCCGGTCGGCGGCCGCTGAAGCACCCCGCGCCAGGGCGCGGCGACGCAGATCCCAGGCGCGCCGAAAAACCCGCCAGATAAGACTGATGAAGACCGCAAACCCGATCACGCCGTAGTGGATCAGCACGGCCAGGTAGTCGTTGTGCACCGGCATTCCGGCGCCGCGCACGGCGGGAACCGCGGCGAAGTTCTCCGGGGAGAACTGGCTCGCCAGGTAGCGGAAGTTCTCGTAGCCAAAACCGAAGATCAACTCCCAACTGCCCGACGAAAGCATCTTCCAGGCGGTGTCGACCAGGGTCAGCCGATAAACCACCGAAGATGAGTTCATGACCCCCTCGGCCACGGTTTCCCGCACCAGAAAGAAGGGCAGGAGGGCAGCACAGGAGACAGCGCCGATCACTCCAAAGAGCAAGAATCGACTCATCCTCCCCTGATGCAACTGCGCCAGAACAAGAACCGCGGCAATCGCCAGATAGGCGGCGCGTGAAATGGTGAAGAACACCGCCAGCGCCATCATGAACAGCGCCCCCCAGACCCAAACGCGACGGGTACCGCCCGCGTGGCGGGCCAGCAGGGTCATGCCGATCACAACGAAAGCACCCGCATTGTTGGGATTCACGAACGGGCCGGAGACCCGGTAGGTTGCGGTGGTGGCATAGTCGTTCCAGCCGGCCAACGCACCATCGGGGTTGAAGATATTGACCTGGATCACACGCTCGATGCAGAGGAACAGGGCAATGACGATGGCACTCCAGGCAAGCACATCCAGCAGATCATCGACATCGCGCCCGCGTAGCGGGAGTGAGCGAGTGGCAAAGTAGATCAACATCGGAACCAGGGTGGAGGCAAAGTAGAGATCGAAAGATTCACCAAAGCCGAGAACCGAGCGAAAGAGCGAAAAGAAGGTGATCAGAAGGAAGGCCGCGGCCAAACCATCCATGCGGGTGAAACGGCGACGCACTGTGCCGTGAAAGGTCCAGGCGTGGGCCAGCGCAAGCAAGAGAAGAATCAGAAATCCACGACCGCCTTGCAGCCGTACCGGGAAGAAGGAATCCAGGAGCGGGCTACTGAAAGGCAATTGCACCAGGAAGAGCGACAACGCCACCACTGGCCGACGCACCGCATAGGCGCAGAGTAAGAATGCCGGAAGTGCGAGCACCGCGACCAGAGGAGCGGCGGCGACAGTTGAGCCGGCCAGGCCGCAGAGGAAGAACAGTAGCAACACAATCCAAAGGTCCGGCCGGCGCGGGAACGATCGCAGATGGACATCCAGTCCTACGCCCATGGCGACGCTCCTCCCGCTTCGTTCTCGGCGAAGGCCGACCGCGACCCGGCAGCGACGCATTCCTCCGGGGCGCCGGGCAGCGCAAGCACCCGGGACGACAGCTCGGCGGCGTTCGAAGCGACGCCGACGCGCCACACGCCTCCACACGCCAGTGCTTTCAGCCAGCCACGATCGCCAAAGCGACGCACCCATGGATCCAGGCGGCAGTCGATGCGTTCACGCAGGCCGGGGCTGAACTCATCCAGCAACGCGACCGGTATGACCGAGCTGGCCCGATGCTCCAGAACCTGAAGCCCCGCGTTCTGAAAAAGGGCGCGCCAGGCGGCCTCCCGCGAAGCGCGGAACTCGGTGCGCGAATCGGGATAGACACCATGTGGGGGAAGGGCGGGAAAGTGCGGATAGTGGTGGCGAAAGCGCGCCCAGTAGTGCAACAAGCGGCGAGGATGCTGCGACCACCGCCCCGCTGACTCCGCCTGGGATTGAGAAGTGCCGAGAGAGGCTGTGAGATCCGCCGCGGTTGCTGCCGCGGAACTCTCGCCTGAAACGGTTGGCCCGCGTTTGGCCAGCGCCGATTGAAGGATCTCGCGGAGCGTGTGTGGATAGTACCAGAGCGGTGCCCAGAGGCGTTCGACCGCCCCCGGAAGCAGAAGCAGCGCCTGCCCCCCCGGGGCCAGGACCCGCGCGATCTCCCGGCAGGCCCGGGCTCGATCGCCGACGTGCTCCAGCACATAGGCACTGAAAAGCAGATCCACGCTGCGGCTCGCCAGCGGGAGTTGGGTGGCGCTGCCGGCCAACAGAGTCACCGGCAGATCGAGTCGGCGACACAGCGCCCGGGCCCGCGCCATTCCCAATGAGTGGGTCTCCGGGTCCGCCTGCGGAAGATCGAGCGCCAAGGTCTCTTCGGCCAGGGTCGAGAGCAGTCCCGCAAGGAATCCAATGCCGCAACCGACCTCAACCACGCGCCCCAGCGAAGTACGCACTCCTGCGCCGGCCAGGGCCCGCTCCAGCTCCGCCGCGCGCAGGCGAAAATAGTGGGGCCAGGGCGCCAGATCGGCGGCGCGGCTTTCCGCCAGCCGGACCAGCTCTTGCCAGGAGGATCTCACGAGTCCCGCCTTTCACCGCCGGAAGCGACCGCCCGTGGTAACGCGGGATCAAAATGCAGAATCGTGATGGTGGGGCCCGCGCAGCGCCACGGCAGAGGCGCAAACTGCGCCACAACCTGCCCGGTGCGCCAGATTTCCGCATAGAGCGCCGCGGTAGCCGGCACCACTTTCCAGGCGTCGCCGGAGCGATAGTTGTCGGCGATGCGACTGGTCAGCACCGCCCACTCCACGCCCGCCGCGCGGTAGGCGGCCAGGTCGGTCACTGCCTGAGAAGCACCGATGTAGTGGGGATGATAGGTGGGGCCTGCTCGCCGGGCGCACGCCGGAATCGCGAACTCTTTCAGGTAGCGAGCCTTTCCGGGATCGCTCCGGGTGTAATGGTCAAGCTGTGCCGCCAGGTGGTCGGCGGAAACCGCGATTGGCGCGGTCTGCGCGGCGGGAAAAGTGCGATTCCCCGCAAGCAGGATCCCCGCGCCGTCGGCGACGTGGGACTCGATCCAGCGCAGTGCCGCCAGCCGCGTGTCATCCCGGCAAACCTCGACATCCCAGCGCAGGCTGCGCAGCGCCGGCTCCGCCAGACACGTGCCGCCCAAGAGGAGGACGACGAGCGATGGCGCCACCGCTGCCTTGGCCGGGAATCGAGTCAGGCGCGCCCCTACAATCTCCAGCGCTTCCCCCGCAAAAATCGCAAGAACCGGCAAGACCGGTACAATGTAACGATGCACGGCAACCGTTCGGGAAGAAGCCAATACCGCAAGATAGGGCAACGCAAAGCTCAGCATGAGAATCTGCGTGCGGCGTTCGCGACTGCTGGCCCAGCCTGCGTCCGCCTGCGACGGCCAAGCCGCCATGAGAACACCGCCAAGCGCGAGCAGCGTCCCTCCCCAACCAAAAGCGAGCTGTAGCGCCTCGAAATAGAAGGCGGGGCCGCGGCGGCCGCCGAGCATCGCCACCTGGAAAAGCGCGGGCGCGCTTTCTCCACTGAAGCTGCCGCTGAAGAAGCCCCAGATCTCTCTTGCGTTGACCCAGATACCGGGGTTCCCGATGCCGTAGACCAGCGCCGCCACCCAAATTGCCTGGAGTAAGCGCCCAAGACGCTGCCGCGGCGGCAACTTCAAAACCCAATGCGCGAGCACCAGGGGCAGAACCAGCGCGGCTCCCGTGATCTTGGTCATGGTCGCGAAGCCAAGGAGTGCTCCGCTCCACCGGGAACCGCGCATCCCGGCGGCCGGCAGATCCCGCAACGTCAGGAGCAGAAGAAGCGCCAGGAAACCAAGCGGGACTTCGAGGCCGATCAACTGGCTCTCTTTGACATGCAGGAACGAAACCGCGAGCAGCGCCGCGCTGAACAAAGCAGCACTGCGCCGTTCCGAACCACGCCATACCAGGACCACCGTGGCCGCGCCGAAAAGGGCAACTGTCGCCCGCCCGATCAACCACGGCAGAGTTGGATCTGTCGCCAGAAGCCGCCCAAAGTCGGCCGGACTCTCGAACCTTCCAAGGGCCATGGCTACTGCCGTGAAAGCCCCATACTCGGCGAAGAGCAAATAGAAGAGACCGCCCTTGAGCGCTCTGTTCAACTCCAGGTCAATGCCACCGGTTCCCAGGCGCAGCGCGCGGAACACCTCCAGAGCTTCGTCGGCATGGAAGAGATGCGGTAGCCCGTAGCCGATCCCGACCATGCGCAATACCAGAGCAAGCAACAGGAGCGGCACAAAACCGGAACGTAGACGCCCAAGAAAAGAAGGCCCGGTGACACCAAGATTGCGCGTCATCACCCGCCCATTCGCCATGGCTCCGTGACGGCGGCCGGTTCAGAGGCAAGAGGTTCGTCAGCCGCGGGAAACTCCATTCGGGGAGCGCGTTCATCCCCGCGCAGCGAATAGATCGAAGTGCCGCGCAGGGTGTGGTAGACACGCACCACCAATTCACCCAGGAGCCCGAGAACCAGGAGCTGCACACCCACAATGATCAGCACCGCTCCGAAAAGAAAGAGCGGCGCCCGGTATTCCAGAAGCGGCAGCCCATGGACATATTTCAGATAGACCAACCAGGCTTCAATGGTGACGCCAACCGCCGCCATGCCACCGCCGATGCTGCCGAAAAACTGCAAAGGGCGATTCAGATAGCGGGTAAGAAAAAAGAGCCGGATGAGATCGAAAAACACCGTGAAGGTGCGGCCAATTCCATAGTTGGAAGCGCCATTGGCGCGCACGCCGCAGCGAATCGGAATCTCCGCGATTGACGCCCCCCGCTCCCGCGCGAGAACCGGAATGAAACGGTGAAACTCCCCATAGAGATGAACTTCCCGAAGAACTTCCCGCCGGTAGGCCTTGAAGGTGGTGCCGAAGTCGCGCAGCGGCACACCCGAAAGATAGCGCATGGCAAGATTGGCGCATTTCGATGGAAGTCGGCGGCTCAACCACCGCTCCGGCCGCCTCTCCCGCCAACCGCTGACCACATCGAACCCCTCATCGATCTTGGCCAGGAAGCGGGGAATATCCTCGGGTGCATGTTGCAGGTCGCCATCCATGGCGATGACAATGCGGCCTCGCGCGTGATCGAATCCCGCTTGCAGCGCGGGCGTCTGTCCAAAATTTGACCGCAGCGAGACGATGCGCAGACAGGGATCTTCGGCCGCGAGATCAAGCATGCGGGCATGAGAGCCGTCGTGACTGC